>DATHKA010000405.1:0-21659 GCA_035489615.1 Chryseolinea sp. | reverse complement strand
AAGAAGATTATTACAGCAGGCCAACCGTTGACGCAAGCCAAGAAGGCGTTGGTCATGTTGCACGGACGCGGGGCTACAGCGCAGGACATTCTGGGGCTGGCGCGTGAGTTCGAGGTAGGCGACTATGCGCTCGTTGCGCCGCAGGCAACGAACTACACCTGGTATCCTCATTCATTTCTGGCACCTGTTAAGCAAAATGAGCCGTGGCTTTCATCGGCAATTCAACTGGTGAACGAGACCGTGGCGGACATTAAAAAAGCGGGCATTAGTGAGGAGAATATTTACTTCGCTGGATTTTCGCAGGGGGCTTGCCTTACATTAGAGTTTGTTGCGAGAAACGCTACGCGTTGGGGAGGTGTTGCGGCCTTTACCGGAGGATTAATCGGCGACAAAATTTACCGCGAGAACTATCATGGTGATTTTGCAGGCACACCGATATTCATCGGGACAAGCAACCCGGATCCGCATGTTCCTGTGGAACGCGTAAATGCATCAGCAGCTGTCGTCCGGGAAATGCATGCTATGGTGACGGAGAGAATATACCCGGGCATGGGACATACCATAAATCGAGATGAAATTGACATGGTAAATAAGACACTGTTTGATAATCGCTCCTCAATCATTAAACGACAGTAATCCGCGCACGGCATTATTTCGAATTGGAAAGCATTTTGCTATGCAGAGAGAATTCCCCGGTAAGTCGGCGGTTTGGGGCGTCCCGTATGTGAGCTATCCACTTGCGACTATTATGTTAACGCACACAACTATTTCCGAGGGCTGTTAGCTGTGTGGCACGAAATTGAAGCTAACCAATCAAAGAACGCTTGAAACTTAGGACGGGCTTTGATATTAACCAGAGCACGGCTTTGGATAAATCCGAAACCCATCCTGATAACTTGCCTGGGTAATTCCAGATGAGTAACAATTCAAGGGTTCGACCGAAGGGCCGTCTCATAAAACAGACGGCCCTTCCCTTTTTTGTACCCATCACACGTTGCCGTGACGGCCCCGGCTTTGCAACCCTCAAAGCTGCCAAGTCTATCCACTGCATCGTCTCAGATCGGATTAGGGTCAAAAATATGTCGCAAAGCGCCCTTTCTTTTGTCGCTTTAGCCGGCGCTTTAAGTTTTCGCGCGAGCGTATCTTTGGTATATAAAATCTGCCACGGTTATGAATGCGCGAACAAAACTCAAATTTCAACAGCTTACGCTTATTGTTTTGTTATGGGTGGGCTTTGCGGTCTGCATGACCTTATACGATCACCTGCTCATTAACTCGATGAATACCAATGGGGCTTCCTCGTTCTATTCCTTTCGATATTCCCTGTTGTCCAACTGTATTTCGGCAATTATCGGGGGATTAACGGGTGGTAGCTTCCTGGTGTTTGTTATCAATGAGAAGTACAATGACAAGCCTTTTGTAGTAACTGTTCTAACGACCACCGCTGTCTACCTCGCTGTGATCGCCGTCATTATCCTGGCCATTACCGGCATCACGTTCTTTCGCAATCTGGGAACGCACATAGGTGTTTCAGATTCGTTGAATGTAGTCGGCCGCTTTCTTACTGATGACGCGCGTGTGAAGAACATCGTTACGTGGTATTTCGTCGTAGCGGTGACCCAGGTGATCTTTCAGGTGAGCAAACGTTTCGGTGAGGGGAATCTCATACGCATCATGAAGGGCGAATACAATGTAGCGCGCCATGAAAGAAAGATTTTCATGTTTCTCGACCTGGACAACTCCACGAGTCTGGCTGAGCAACTTGGCGATGAACGTTATCACCACATGCTGCGCGATTTTTTTGCTGACATATCGGATGAGATCGTCAATAATCAGGGTAGAATATACCAATACGTTGGCGACGAGGTGGTCGTGGAATGGGACTTGCGCGATACTGGCCCGAACGATCAGTGCGTGAAAACTTTCTTCGACATCAAAGAAAAGATTGCGCGACAACGGGACAAGTATTTGAACCGCTATGGAATGGTACCATCATTCAAAGCCGGCCTTCACTACGGCCGCGTCGTGGCGGGTGATGTCGGAACAGTGAAGCGCGAGATTACTTATTCCGGTGACGTATTAAACACAGCAGCACGCATTATGAGTATGTGCAGCCGCCTGAATACAGATTTGCTCGTTTCGTCTGACCTGGCTTCTCTATTGGGTACGACACGATATGCGGTTCACACACTTGGTGCGTTCGCGTTGAAAGGAAAGGAAAAGGAGATTACGCTTCAATCCTATGCACCCATGGCTGCACGGGGTTACAGGCAGTGGCACGATCAATTTGCGCAATTGGAAAAGTCCTTGGTAGCATCATCGCCCTCGTGAAATTGACGTTGACGCGCGTTGATCAATTTGTTTCTGCCATTTCGATAATACAAGCGCTTGACTTATTTTACGCGCCATGTACACACGTGGAGAAGCATCGCGAATCAGGCAGGAATTTTGGACCGCCTTCGGAAGGTATTTGACGCCTATTCTTTCGTCAGAGGGAATTCAGATTAATTGGATCAACTACCACACGCACGTAAAGGATCTTTTCTTTCGCATGCACGCCGATAACAGATCGGCTTCCATCGCCATTTCTATCGAACAAGCTGACGCCAGCATCCGCGAGTTGTATTTTGAGCAATTCCTTGAATTGAAGATGCTGTTGCATGGTCAACTCGGAGAAGAATGGGAGTGGCTACGTAACACAACGGACGAAAGTGGCAGGCCGGTGAGCCGCATAGCGAAGGAGCTTGTGAATGTCTCCATCTTCAACAAAAGCGACTGGCCGGAGTTGATCGCGTTCTTTAAGCCGCGTATAATCGCGCTCGATGTGTTCTGGGAGAATGCGCGTTACAGTTTTGAGGCCCTGCGATAGGTCAAAAATCTTCACCAGCCGTTGTCACTTCCTGCTGGCGCGACACAGCAACGAACTGAGGGTGCTAAGTATCAGCAGTGGCCACAGATACAAATTCCTGTTAACACGGCGATCAAGCCAGGCCACCCAGAAGCGAGGGGAAGGAGATTCAGAAAATCGGGGGAATGCAAAAAGCGTCCGGGCAGGGAGCTCACACGCTCCCTGCGCCATTCACTTTCGTTTACGGCTATTCGTTTACAGGTTCGATTAGTTGACCGAAGCCGAATCAACCGCGACGGAATCCGCAGGGAGTTCGTCGGACGGAGCTACCGTTTCAACAGAATCTGCTTCTGTTTCGGAGCCAGTTTGAGCAGAATTTTCACTTTTAGGCGAGCAGGCAACAATAAGTGCCGCAATAACCATCAAAGACGCGATAGATTTTACGATTGTTTTCATAGGTTTTCAGAAATTTGGCCTTCATACCGCATTTTTAAAAAGGTCACCCATAAAAAAAGCGGAATTTTCATTGGGTTACCTTTGGAACTATCAAGTATAAAACCGACTTCGACAACCTGTGTACTATTTCGACGAGCTGATCATTGCTGAAATCAGGAAGAAAAATGAAGTAGCGCTCCAGGAGCTTTATAAGGCTCACTATCCTATGATAGTTCATCTTATTTGCTCCAACAGCGGAACAGAGCAGGAGGCAAAAGACATTTACCAGGATGCCATGATCGCTTTCTATGAAAGGGTAGGGCAGCCTGATTTTGTTCTGACCTGCAAGATCAAGACTTATATATATGCCGTCTGCCGGCGTTTGTGGTTGAAAAGACTCGCACAAAAGAAACGCTATCAGGGTAATATCGAGGAGGCTGAATCTTTTCTTCGCGTAGAAGAGGAGGTGCAACAAATCGAAGAAATGGAACTTGACTACCTGAAGATGAACGAAGCGATGAATGGACTCGGAGAGCCTTGCGTGAGCATCATTCGAGACTTCTATGTACACGGCCATTCGATGGAGTCAATCAGTGCGAAGTATGGCTATACGAACGCTGATAATGCGAAGAACCAGAAATACAAATGCTTGCAGCGGTTGAAGAAGTTATTCTTTGCCGAACCGTAGCACCTACCCATATGAAATTGTCAGTTGAAGAAATCGAACTGCTGGATCATTACGAAAAACGTACGCTGACCCAAGCCGAGACGGCGCAGATAGAGGAGCGGTTGCGGACTGATGCCTCGTTCCGCCAACTTGCTCAGAATCACGTCAAGTTGATCAACGAAGTAAGGCGCCACGATGAGCGTGTGCGCCTCCGCGAATTGCTGGCTGCCGCCCATCATGAACTCAAGGCAACGGCTGGCTATGCAGCCGGCACCACCACCCTGGAAACTGAACCTGCATTTGAGCCCGCCGGGCATTCGGAACGGAATGCTACGCCCAAGCAAATTCGTAGATTCGAGTCAAGCTACTGGAGACTTTCGGGAATGGCTGCCTCAGTTGCTTTAATCAGCATCGTGGTAACATTCATCATCACCCAATCGCTCAAGAACGAGCAGTCGGCCAACTATAAGGAGTTGCGCAGGAACGTGGAACAGATCAAGCGCTCACAGAAGCTCATGATGGATGATATCGCCGAGCAGAAAATCGCTCCTGCGCCGGCGAACTACTCAGGCACCTCGTTTCTCATTTCGTCGAATGGGTACCTGACCACCAGCTATCACGTGGTGAGAGAATCGGACTCTATCTTCGTGGAGAATGAAACATTTGGCAACCTTAAGGCGAAGGTCGTTTATCAGGATCGCGAGAACGACATCGCGTTGTTGAAGATTGCCGGTTTTGCACTCGAGAAGCCCATACTGCCCTACGCGATCTCGAAGAAAGAGGGCAATCTTGCAGAAGATGTTTTCACCCTGGGCTATCCTAAAGAAGATGTCGTTTTTGGCGCAGGCTCGATCAGTGCCATGTCTGGCTACAACGGAAATCCGATAGCTTATCAAATATCAGTCCCCGTCAATCCAGGAAATAGTGGGGGTCCGCTCTTCAACAATCGGGGCGATCTGGTGGGTATCATCAGCGGACAGCAAACTCAAAGTTCGGGTACGGCCTTCGCGATAAAGTCGACGATATTGTTGGCGTCGATTGATCACGCACCTGATTCGATCAAAGAAGTCATTCGGCCGTCGCGCATAAGTTCACAGCGCATTCCGTCACGTGTGGATCAGGTGAATGAATGGCGCAAGTATGTGTTCATGGTTCGGGTCTATAAGGAACAGTAGCAGCAGACGCCGAAAAAAAATCCAGGGTAGAGAGGCGGCACGATTTCCTCCGGGCCTCGGCCTTAACCATCCTACAACGCATCTCACTGTACTGTAATACGAAGAACATCCCTCCACCTAAAGCACGCCCGAATTAATATTTCTTCGTGGCCTCTTTATCCTGGTTTTTTTTTCGGCGCTCTTGCGCATCGGGCAACGAAGAGCCCGAATATCAATTGATCTTCTTAAGACCCTTAGACTTATCAGATTTATCAGGAGACTTATCGGATTTATCAGGCTTAGCTTCTTTCGATTCTTTGTCTTTCAACTTGTCTTTCTCTTTGTTCTTATCCTTGTCGAACGCGTGATCCGATGAGCTGTCTTCATTCCAATCGCGATCTGAATCGTGATGAAAATCGCCATGATCGAAATCCAGGTCCATGTCAAGATCGATTTCGGGGATTTCTACAACAATTTCAGGAATGTCAATATCTATCTCGGGAATTTCAATGTCCATAGCGTCAATGTCCACATCAAAGTCTGGAATATGAACGTCTGCTTCGTCCATGTCGAAGTGCATGGCATCGAGATTGACGTTGATATCGGGGATATGAATCTCAAGGTTACGCAACGCTGACTCGACGCTTTCCATCGCTTGTTCTACAGCCGACTCGATGCTGGCTTCAAGCGCCTCTTCGTCGATATCAATATCGATGTCGCGAACGCCCGAACCGCTGGCAATCTTGCGCATTCCATCAGGTCTGGTTGGTTCCTCTGATGTCTTCGGTTTACTAGCATTGGAGCTCTTGTCTGAGTTGGAATTCTGTGCGAACGCCGGGGTCGCCAGCATAGCAGCAATAAGGCCGGCTGACAGGGTTATTTTTAAACGGTTCATATGCGTATGGTTAGGGATTCATATAGGAGTACCCGTCGGGCCACCAAAAGTTACAGCCTATGGGTTCTTTTTCTGCTATGCAAATTCCTGACCATTGGAAGGGGAAGGGCGAGGAGGCTATTTCTACCTCAAAATCGATGAAAATGCCTGTCCAGGCATGAGCAAGGACCAATCTGTGTGGGCGCTGCCGGACACTATTCTGTTCAATAGTGGTCAGGTGTTACAGAACAATTCATCCTTTTCTGAAGGGATGATCATTTTTCGCATGCGGCATCGTTATTGAAAACCTCCGATCGGCTCCAACATCCAAAGGAGTCGCATAAACTTCATAATGATCACCCCATGCTAAGAACACACTTGAAATTTGCCACCCGGGTCTTTCTTAAAGACAAGTTCTTTTCTGCTTTGAATATTCTGGGACTGGCGCTTGGCATAGCCGTTAGCATCATTCTGTTGCTCATTTTGCAGAACGACCTCACCTATGATCAATACCACGTCAATCATCGGCGTATATACAGACTGGGGGGCCATCTGCAAGCTACGGGCGTTGACGGCCGGTCGGCCAGATCGGCGCGTGAGCTGGGCAACATTCTGAAGGCTGAGTTTCCGGAAATACAAAACGTTGTAAGGGCGAACAACTGGGATCACACCCTGGTGAAGTATGATGACGCAAAGGGAAATGTGCGCGAGTTCTACGAAGAGGATATTGTTCGTACAGACTCCACCTACTTTCAGGTATTTACACACAATTTTATCGCCGGCGATCCCAACACCTGCCTGACCGATCTCAATACTGTCGTCATTACCGAATCGACCGCAAAGCGCTATTTCGGAGATGATGATCCACTGAACAAATCATTTACGATCGACAACGACATGTGGAAAGTGACGGCGGTCATAGAAGACATTCCCGAGAATACACACCTGAAATTTGATTTTCTGATATCCCGGCTGGTGGATCGGGAATGGGTCATAGAGAACGGTCAGCTCAAGTCCGAAGCATTCTGGAATCCGGACGTTTATACCTACCTGCTCATGCCAGACAATTACAATACGGACGATTTTCAAGCGAAGTTCCCCGCGATATACACTAAGTACTTCAAGCAATTTGGCGATCAGGTGGGCGGCAAGTATACACCTATCCTCGAGAACCTGGCCGACATTCATTTTCACTCTGACCTAAGTGGTGATGAGGCACGCGGCAATTTGTCGTACTTGTTTGCCTTCACCGGCATTGGCGCATTCATCATTCTGCTGGCTTGTATTAACTATATGAACCTGTCGACGGCGAAGGCCGTTAATCGCGCTTCTGAGATCGCGATGAAGAAGACCCTCGGTTCGGGAAAAGGTGAACTGCGCCTGGCTTTTCTCAGTGAGTCCATATTTCTCGCTTTTCTGTCACTTGTCCTGGCGATAGGGTTAGTAATCTTTGTATTGAAGGCAACGTCATTTAACAGCTTGATCGGCAAAAGCCTTTCGCCGGATTTTCTGCATAATCCGTTGCTTGTATTTGGATCGTTGGGGATCACCTTGATTATAGGGATCATCTCTGGGCTATATCCGGCCTTCTATCTTCCAAGTGTTCCGACCATTCAAGCATTAAAGGGAGCATTCAAGAACAGGAAGTCAAGTCACAACCTCCGAAGGGTGCTTACGACATTACAATTTGCCATATCCATTTTTGTAGTAGCCTGTACGTTGCTCATGAAGCAACAGATCGACTATGTCCGCAATATGGAACTAGGGTTCAGTGGCGAGAACACTGTTGTTCTACCCATACAGGATACGTTGGTCGAACAACAGATCGGGGGCATCAAGAGTGAATTTCTGCGTTATCCGGGCATCACCGGGGCAACCACCAGTCACAGCGTACCAGGGCATAATGTAAATGGCGGGCCGGTAATGTGGGCCGAGGGGGCAGCGGGTATGCAACAACAACAGTTCACCATGATGGCCGTTGGTGAAGATTTTCTGAGCACAATGGATATAGAGATACTGCAAGGCCGTGACTTTCAGAAAGGTCCGACCACAGATACTGACCATATATTCATGGTAAACGAGGCAGCCGCAAAACTTATGGGCTGGAAAGATGATGCTGTCGGTAAGAAAGTGAAATGGTTTCACAGTCAAAAGGACGGGCAGGTGATTGCGGTAGTCAAGAATTTCAATTTCAACTCCCTTCACAATCCCATTGAGCCGCTTCTGATTATAAAGTCGGAAAACCCGGGTGGCTACCTGTTCTTAAAGGTCAAGGGAGAAAATATTACGGAGACCATGGACCATGTGAAGGAACAATGGGCGAAGTATGATCCCAACCATCCGTACGAGTATTTCTTTCTGAACGATCGGTTTAACGAACAATACAAGGAGGACGAAACGCAACATGCGCTCCTGACGAACCTTTCCTATATCTGCATTTTCATCTCACTTCTGGGCTTGCTGGGTTTGTCAGCATTTACGGCATCGCAGCGCACCAAGGAAATCGGTGTGCGCAAAGTCCATGGTGCCACCATTCCGCAGATTATCATGCTGCTGTACCGGGATGTGATGATCCTTATTCTGGTTGCCTCGGTGCTGATTGTGCCGCTGGCCTACTGGTTAATGTCGCGTTGGTTGGGCAACTTTGCCTATAAGTCCGATATTAACTTTTTCCTTTTCGGCGTGGTAGCCGCATTTGCCCTGCTATTCTCATTCCTTACAGTTGCGTTTCACTCATTGAAGACTGCGCGTACCAACCCTGCAGAATCCTTGAAGTACGAGTAGTTATAAGGCCGCGACATGGGCGGCGGGACGAACGTCGGTGACTACGGGTTACGATCCTGCGCGATTCTTGAAAGTGCAAACAGTACCATGCTCACGGCCAGTGACTCACAAACTGCCGTGAGTTCATTCGCGTTGGGTTCGGCAATTGCGCGTGGAACGTGCAATATCAGGAACCACACGAAGACCATCCATCCAGCGGCCAGACCTATCCAGTTAATCTTAACGTTGCCAACAAGACTCAGACCGCTCGTGATGAGTGCAACGCCCGCGGCATACGTCAAAAATAGTTCGAAAGGTATCCATCGTGGCACGAGAAATTTTACGAAGTCGGCAAACAGGAAATGCTGTACACCACCAATTATAAGGAACAACCCAAGGCATAGACGAGAAAGGTTAAATGACCAGGTTGGGCTGCCGGTGGCGGTCAGATTTGAAAACAACAGCAGGGCCGATCCCAAGGTGATAGCCTTTCCAAATGAGGTAAGGGAAAATCCGAAGTCTGCCTGGGAAATGATAATGAACAAGTTGGATAATCCCGAGAAGAGGAGGATGAACAGGCTTGTGGCCAGAAACAGGCCGCGCTTTGGATATTCGCGCCATAACTGGAGAGCACAGACAACCAAAGCCAGGGCACTCAAGACTGCTATCGCGGTAACGACCGGCGGATTAGTGATGATTGCCGCCGGCCGGCCGATCAGCACTTGCCGAAAGATCAGTTGAAGGAGGCCAATGCCTGCCATCGCTACAGCAAACAGCCGTGTAAATGTTGATAGCGTGAGCATAAAGTCTGATGTGATGAAGAACAATTTAGCGATATAAACGCATACCGTTATGCAGGAGAATAATCATCGTGTAAGTAGAAGGTAACAACTAACGAATGAATGCTTTCGCCGCCCGGTCTTCAGGGACCTGCTAAGTTTTTTGTTCGCTACTCAGGCGATCACAGGTTCTATCGGCATTATAAAGACAGCTGAATTACGTATTGTCGATCGCTCCGTGCCAGGCTGATAAGCTGAGATTGCCTCTCGATTTGAGATCGTCATCCATTTTTGAAATGAAAACGAATAAAAAGTCGCGCAAAGCGGTTACCTTCGGGAAATATCATTCGACTTCTCCAACAATTCTCATTGCTGTTCGTCGATTTTATTTGCAGGTTAGCGATTATAGTGACGGCTTAATCACTTCCTTTCATGAAAACCCCCATTACCTTCCTGCTACTTATAGTCACTTATACTATAAGCTATGCACAAGGCGACGTCGCCGAAAGCATGCTTCCTGAACTTCAATGGATAAAAGGCAACGTTGTGTTGACCGACGGCACGAAATTGAATGGCATGCTAAAATACAATGACCGGGTAGGGCTGTTGGCGTATGAAGATGGGGCAGGGGATAATCGATCATTTACGGCGCGTACAATTGCAACTTTCGAATACCTGGATGAGAAGGTAAATCGGCGCCGCGTGTTTTATAGTCTTGAGTACGGAGATCCCGAACGGCAAGGATCAAGGCGCGCATTCATGTTTGAGTTGCTGAAGGAGTTTGATGATTTCGCGGTGCTGTCGCGATTCGACGCCATGGATATCCGGCAAGTAGTGTCTCCGGTAAGTTTCACTTCGATGCCGGCTACGAGTTCACCCAGAACAATCATCGACCTCGCTGAAACGGTCTACATACTTACTCCTGAGGGCGAGATTGAACCCATTTTCAGATTGAGTGAGTTCTTGTCGGATGGCGGCGTGTTTGACTCGGAGAAAAAGAAGAGAAAGGTCGTCGACCGGATGCTCATGCCTTACTTCAACGATGATGCATACATGGAGATGATGGAATATGTGGACCGCGAAGAACTCGATATTTGGGAAAAGGAGGATTTTGTGAAAGCGTTAGGATATTATAAGGAAACACTTCAAAAGATGGATGAGGGCGATACGACAGCGGGCCGTTAGCTGTTGCCTGAGCGTGTCGCATGGTTGCTTACCAGCCGATCGTGATTGCCTTGGTTGAGTCCGGCTTTTCCGGTTTAACCAGCAGCCAGACGAACAAAAGGGGCGGAAGCGACGCCAGCATGCTGTAGACGTGAAATCGAACAAAATGAGACATCGTCTTCCTCCGTGCTCAGTGTCAGGCTGTGTCCCCACGGTGCGCCATGATGATTTTAAGGAGTGCTCGAATCACCTATTGAAGATAACTGTTGCGCGTGAATTGTGGCGGAATCCGTGAGGTTTTTACGTCGCCACCGTTCTACTCATCAGCGCCGTAATACAGAAACAGTTCTTCTCCTGCCGCAATGTCACGAGTGGTCTCGAAATAATCGCCACCGTTGATGGACTTCACATTCGCACGGTCACTGTGATTAAGGAACAGGCACAGGTCCAGCTTCTTGAAACCATAGTCAGGAACGAAATAGTTTTCGTCGTCGAAGAGGCAATAGTTCCAAATGAGAAACTTCGCGTGTTCCGGTAAGTTCTCCACTTCGGTGAGTGGGATCTTTATCCAATTGTCATCCGGATGTGGCTTGCTGAACATGTCGCGGCACCCCTTCGGGATGTCTCTCAGAGCGAAAACGCCGACGCCTGAAACGGACGAAGGTCTGAGTACGACATAAGTGTTGTTGATGACTTCGTTGAGGAGATCGAGTTTGCTGGTCATGTTTGAAAAGCAGGCAGTAAAGGTAATGACTTGTTTGTACGACGATCATGTAGCACTTGTACATTTCAGTCCTCGGTAGTCATTCCATCTCCAATAACGACCCGTATCTTCAGAAGACCAAATCCGGAATGGCAGGTCCCCAATAAATCGTAAAGGTTCCTGCTTCTTAACCTCCGAGTTTGAATTTGATAGGAACCACAAATGCGGTACGGACCACTTCGCCATCCTTCTTGCCGGGCGTCCATTTCGGGAACGCTTCCACAACACGCGTAGCTTCGGCATTAAGTACAGGCGACAGACCCTTCACGGGTTCGGCGGAGGTGATCGTGCCGTCCTTTTCCACAACGAATGTAATATATACGGTTCCCTCCATGCCCGCTTCACGCGCCTCCTTTGGATAATGTATATTGGTAGAGAGGAATTTGACCAGCCCTTCAATTCCACCAGGAAACTGCGCCGGTTCATCTACCATTGGGTAAACAAGGTCACTTGACTTAGCGCGTTCTATAACTTCGCTTACAGTCTCGTTGTATTCGAGAATCGCATAGGTGTGACCATCATTCGTTGTATGACTATCATTTGTCGTGGCGGGCCTGGTTTGCAGTCCGCCAGCCACCACTACAAGCGTAGTCGTGTATTTGGCTCGCTGCGTCTGGCCGTCGGGCTTGAAGAACTCCACAAAATTGGGGTTGCCATATTGCTTTTCCAATTCCTGAAGCCTTGTGATAGCTTCTTCATTCAAATCCAGCAGCAGTATTTTCGAATTTGGATTTGCCTTCTTTAATTCGTCATACCTTGCCTGAACATTTGCCGGTACCAATAGGGCATTATTGGCATTTTTGGCCACTTCCGTCATTTCATTCACCACTTGTTCCTGGCAGGCGACTACAAAGAAGAAGCAGGGAAGGATTGCCGACAGCGCGACGTACTTCCACCGTTTTATTTTTGCTTTAATTGTTCTCATCATTTCGATGCGTTTAATCGTTAGTGAATTACTAAAGTGATTGGCGAGTCTGATGTCGGCCGATAGTAAAGCAACCTTCGCCAGAAGGCTGCAGTAATTATCCACATCACGTGTACTGACGGAGCGCGCATCCGCCTCGAACTCGTGAAGCTGAATAAATATCTTCTTGTAGAGGCGGATCACGGGATTGAACCAAAAGAACACACCTACTACGTTGATCAACAGGATATCGAATGAATGTAACCGGCGGGCATGAATCTGCTCGTGGTGAATTACCATGGCCTTCTCATCGACAGACAGCTGACTGGCCTGTCCGATGTAGATGCACCGGAAGAAGGAAAATGAACTTCTGTTGTCGTCGGATTCATATATCACGTGATCGTCGAGTCGATAAGACCGAAGCCCCCATAAAGTGCGTGCGACCATGAACAAACGCACGATGAAGAGAGTCAGCGTGGCCACCAGTCCGAGTGTATATATGACGTCAAACATTAACCAGGAGTCAAAGTTAAGGCGCGTTTGCGTGGATGATTGTCCTTCGCCTATGACTACCACCTCGGGTAGCCAGGTCGTCGGCAAAATCTGCATGAGCGATGGAACATACGCATAACCAGTACCGTCGATCTGCACCAGTGGAAACAGGATGGACGCGCCAATAGACGCCAATAGAAACATGCGTTTCACAGCAAAGTCGGTCTCGTCGCGCAGGAATATTACGTACATGACGAGCATGAGGCACAGACCCAGATTTGCCTCGACGAGGTAGTTAAGAAACGCGTTCATGGCAGTTACTTCTTTTTGTTCCTGGTTTCGCTATTCTTGATATCGGCGTTTCTGATGTCGCCGGTCTTCGCTTCCTTGAGAAGCTTTTCAATATCGGCTGCATCAAGCTTGTTGTCCTGTGCAAAGAAGGAGACGAGGTTCTGGAAAGAGCCATTGAAGTAACCCCGGATCATATTGTTGAGGTAGAAACGGGTGTACTTCTCTTTGCTCACGATCGGGAAATATTCGTGCGTCTTGCCATACGCCTTGTGATCCACGAAGCCTTTGGTTTCGAGGATGCGCACGATTGTCGATACGGTATTGTAGGCAGGTTTCGGTTCAGGCATCTTGTCAAGGATGTCGCGCACGACGCCGCGGCCGATCGACCAAAGTATTTGCATGACCTGGTCCTCTGCCCGGGTAAGTTCTTTGAGCTCGCTCATGGACTATGTGTTTAGGTTTAAAACTAAATAAATAGTTGATAAAAAACAAGAGTCGTGGAAATTCTTTTTGAGGCAATAGATGCCGCATTTGCCCCCGCTCTTTGACTCATCCACGCCCCCTCGTTTTGCCAATCTTCGAGGATATTTGTTCAAAAAAAAAACTATGGTCACAACAACTCATAAACACGAACTTCGCGACGCCCTGTCAAAGTCCTTCGACACCTTTATCGAAACCTTCTCGATATTTGAGGAGAATGCCGTTAATCAGATTCCTTTTGCCGGCAGCTGGACGCCGAGCCAGGTCGTGGTGCACATCATCATGGCAACGGATGGGGTACCCGACGTGAATACATCGCCCGCGCATCGTTCCTATGACGCCAACGTGGAAAAAATCCGGCCATGGTGGGAAGACTTGAATCGAAAATTTAAGTCGCCAGAACCGCTGCAACCCGATGACCAACCGCGTTCAAAGAAGATATTGCTGGAAGAACTCCACCGGACGTATGCAAAAGACCTGAGCATTGTTGAGAAGGCGGACCTCAGCGCGGTCTGCCTTGACTTCGAACTACCCAGCGTGGGCTACCTCACGCGGTACGAATGGTTGTGGTTTATAGAAATGCACCTCAAGAGACACCAGTATCAGTTGGCGAATATGCTGAAGGTTGTGCTGCGTTGATCCGGCGCCACTATGGAATTGCTAAGACGCGATCTGAAGTCCGCTTTTCTCGCGCTGCTGACGGAGTAATTGTTCCTGTGTCGCTTGCAATTCTTCCATATTTTGTCTCAGCTCTTCTTCTCGCTGGCGCATTTGTTCTTCGTTCTGCGATGCCGACTCGAGGAGTTCCCGCATCTTCAGGGTATTCTGCGAACTCACGATCGCCGATGCCAAATGTTCGCCGGCCCGCTCGAGGAATTGAAGCTGATGTTCTTCCAGGTCTAGGAATGAAGAGATTTCGATTAAGGCAGGGGTCTTTTGATCGTACTTGAACGGTACGATCGCGAGGAACCGGGGTGTCGCCTCGCCCAGACCTGAAGTGATGTGCGTATAGCCCGGTGGTATTTGTTTCAACCGAATAGTGTCACCTTCCAGATAGGCCTGGCCAATCAAGCCGTCGCCGATATTGACGCGCTTGTCAATATACTTCTTGCGACTGAAGGCGTAACAAGATACCAGTTTCAGATGCTGATTGTCGTCCTCGCCTTCCAGTACAAATAACCCCGCTTGCTGAGCATTTAGGTATCGCACCATATAGTTGACGCTCTGTTCGCAAAGGATGTCCATGTTCTGTTGATGCGAGCGGACAATTTCAGAGAATGCCGCCAGTCCTTCGTTCACCCAGTTGCGTCGCTCGTCTTCAAGCTTTACGCGCTTTAACTTATCGCGAAGTGCCAGGAGATTTCCTGCCAGAGTTGACTCGTTTAACTTACGGTTGCTGTCATTCAGTCCGTTCCACTCTACTTCGTAGTTGCCATCTGTCAAATCCGATATGAAGCCTGACGCCTTCTTCACGTTGTGGATAGACGTTTCGTTGATCTCAGCGGAGCCTGCCCTTGCCGCCAGGCCAGAATTGAATACGTATTGCCGGTCGTTCTCGTCAACCTTATTTAACAAAGAGGCGCGACGGTCCCGTTCTTTCCGAATCTTCACGATGAAAAAGTACAGGAGTGGCATGGAAAGGAGCAAGATCGAGATTTGCAGGACGAGGTTATTGCGCATCGCCGCCCGATAGGTCGTGATGGCGCGCTTGTTGAGTTCGTCTTCGCGCGCGAACAGAGGATTTGAGAATGCCTCGTATTTCTTCCACACGTCGTAACCTTTGTCTTGACGAAGCATGGAGGTGAATTGCTTCATGCTGTCGCGTTCGGCGATGGCGATCATTTCCTTACTAATCTGCATGTAGCGTTTTACTTCGTCGTCTACCGCTACGAGTTCATCACGCTTGTCGTAGCCTTGCCTTTGCAAAAGCGAATCAAGTCGACGGAAGATCGCGGGTGTAATTTGCATGGCCTCTTCGTAGGGCCGAAGCATGCTATTGTCCTTCGTGAGCGCATAACCACGAACGCCAAGGTCCAGCCCGTGCATGGTTTTGGTCAGGATGTCTTGTGTGAGAGATCGGATACGCTGAGTTTGTTGCTGCAGGGCGTGATTCTCTTCGATCACGTAGTTATTGCGGATGGCCAGCGACATGCTCGCTACCAGGGAGACACCGATCACCAGGATGATCCAGTTCTCCATAAAAAATCTCTTCATTCAGATAACGCTCAAAAAATATTTAGCCTTTAAAAGTACAGCTTTGTGGCAACAACTTGAAGGTGATGTAAGTAAATGTGATTTTTAGACATCGTTGTATAGCCCTGAAGTTGACGACGTATGGACAACCGATAAATACGTGGTCCAACATTATGTAAGGTGATGTGCGGTCTTGGAATTCTGTGTTTATCTTTCCTTCCAGGCCATCGAAGAATGAACACGTAATGATCTGAGCGCACCAGAACGCGTCCCATACACCCCTGGCTTCAGGGGTACATCATCGCCGATCACAAGGCACGTCCGACCCTTTGTGCTGCATAATCCATATGGCTGCTTCAGCTATACTACTATGTAGCATAAGACGCGTTGCTCTAGTCACGACGTTGTAAGAAGGTAACCGCTCGTTAACGACGATAATTTTTTGATCGAAAATGCAGCCAATTCTTACTTCGGTATGATCAAACCGGATCTATCTACCGCACTGATAATGAGAATCGTGTGCGGGGTCCAAATCACACAGGTAATTCTACCTTACATGTTATCTGCGAATTCACGGCGGGCCGATATTTTTGTTCCCCATTGTAATTAGCATGAATAGAATCTTTACCGTTACTCTTTTTCTTTGCAGCATCATTTCTTCCACTTACGCCCAGACCGGCGGTGCCTGGACCAGGAAGGCAGATCTCAGCACGACAAACCGGGAAAGCGCCATCGGATTTTCAATCAGCAGCAAGGGCTACATCGGCCTGGGGATTGTAGGCGGGTCGCCCAACGGTACGCTTTGGGAGTATGACTACATCACCAATGTCTGGACGCAAAAGGCAAACATGACAGGCGGAGGTCGCGTCAATCCAGTCGCCTTCGTGATCGGGTCTATAGCTTACGTTGGCACAGGAGAGGATATTTCCTTCAACCTCGACAAGAAGTTCTATCAGTACAACCCTTCCACCAACACGTGGACGACGCGTGCTGACTTCGGCGGAACGGCCCGTACCGAGGCCGTTGCTTTTACGATTGCCGGCAAAGGATATGTGGGTACCGGATATGATGCTGCGCGTAAGAAGGACTTCTGGGAATACGATCCCACGGCCAACACCTGGACGCAGAAGGCCGACTTTGGCGGAACCGCGCGTCACCGTGCGGTGGGCTTTGCCATCGGCAACAAAGGGTATGTGGGTACCGGAAATGATGGCGCTCGTAAGAAGGACTTCTGGGAGTATGACCCAACGACAAATGCATGGTCACAAAAGGCCGACTTCGGTGGTGCAGCACGTGAAAGTGCTGTTGGTTTTGTCCTTAATAACAAAGGGTACATCGCTACCGGAGATGCCGGAACAGGAAAAAATGACATCTGGGAATATAATCCCGCGGCAAACGACTGGGTTCAACGCGCCAACTTCACAGGGCAGCGTCGCTACGTCGCGGCTGGCTTCGCGAACGCGTCTTCCGGCAAAGGCTACATCGGTACAGGGTTCACCGACGAGCCAGCCGTTGGCATAAGTACGAAGGACTTTTACGAGTTTACGCCGGCGGTTCCCCCCATAGCACCATCCGACGCCATGGCCACAGCTTATACGGAGACTTCGATCCGATTGCACTGGCTTGACAAATCTTCAGATGAAACGGACTTCATCGTAGAACGTTCAACTAACGGGACCACTTTTACGACGCTAGCCACGCTGCCAGCGGGTACGGTTACTCATACAGACAACGGATTGACTACCGGTCAGAAATACTACTACCGCATCCGTTCCAATAAGACATCCGATGGTCCGTCTGCGGCCACCAACGCTGTCTCGCAGACAACGGGCACGGCGCCGAACGGTGTTTGGAATACTCTCGGCAGCAACGACGCCAACTCGGGTCGTCCCAGGTTCGACAATGACGCATCGACGTTTACCCTCGATAATATTATTTACCTGACTGCGTCGGGCGAACTCAATGGCAGCCCGCTTGCCTCAGCCAAGCAACTGTGGGCATACGATCCAGCCGCGGGCACTTTTACTCAGAAAGCCATATTTCCGGGCGTAGCCAGGACGCGTGCTGTAGCCTTTGCGTTGAATGGTAAGGGTTACGTGGGATCTGGCTCCATTGCCTCCGGATCAACCAACTCTGCAAAGGACTTCTGGCAATACGATCCAATCACTAATCAATGGGCGCAAAAAGCAGATCTTAGCACCGTAGGGCGTTTTAATGCGTTTGCCTTTACGGTTGGAAACAAGGCCTATGTGGGTGCGGGAGTAATTTCAAGCACGGGGATGGTAGCCAAGGATTTCTATGAGTATGATCCCATAGCCGATACGTGGACGCAGAAGACAGACGTCCCGAACGCTGGCGCCAATCTTCAGGGAACGGGTTATCAAAACAAGGGATACGTGGTTTATTCGGCATCAACCACATCCATGTACGAGTATGATCCAACAGGTAATGCCTGGACGGTGAAGAGTAATTTCCCGATTCTGAATTATAGTTTTCGCAGCCTGGCCGTGATCAAGGATCGCCTGTTTGCATCCACGTACGATAATATTTCACCATACCGCAGCACCCTGTGGGAATTTGAAATGGCCGAGGGCCGCTGGATAGAACGGGCGCTTCATGCCACAGGATCCCAATACGGAGACGCTAACATAGGAATCGCCAACAACCTGATTTACTACTTCTATCAATATGCGTTGTTCGAGTACAACCCGGACTTTGAGCTGAAAATCCCTGCTTCGGTTGTCGCAGAAATAATAGATCCAGGTAAAGTCAAACTCACGTGGTCGCCACTGGATAATACCGCCGCCCAGGCAGAGATTTACCGTGCTGAAAGCGATGCTGGTCCCTATACGTTGGTTGCACAAGTAGCCCGCGATAAGTCGGCGTATATCGACGAGGTTGAAGTTGGATCGAAAACCCTGTATTATAAGGTGCGTGCTACCAATGGTGCACTCGCGTCGGACTTTAATGAGCCCGTTGCTGCCACCAGGCGCGGCGCATGGAAACAGTTGAAAAAAATAGGGAATAGCATGGATATGTTTGGTGACATTGCCGTCGCTACAAGTACCCGTGGCTATCTGGGTGTAAACTTTTACAGCCAGACCTGGTGGGAGTTCAATCCTGAAAATGAAACATGGACGCAGAAGGCAAACTTCCCCGGAGAAGTTCGGTCTTATGCAAGTGGCTTTACCATCGATGACCAGATTTATGCAGGTTTTGGATACATCTATGACAATGCGGCATCAAAGTATCAAGGCTTCAACGACTTCTATTCCTATAGCCCTTCGACCAACACCTGGACCAAGAAAAAGGATTTTCCCGGAACGCGACGTATGTACACCTCCGTGACCAGCGGCAATGGCAAAGGATACCTTCTGGGTGGCGATGACGATGCCGGCGGAGCTACGTCCTTTCTTAATGATGCCTGGGAATATAGTCCTGCGGATGACTCATGGATCAGACTGCCGGACATGCCCGTTGGATCAGCCTTTGTCACCACGTTTTTCAGGGATAATAAACTGGTTTTCATGAATGGTTCTACGAAGAGCAGCGCAACAAGCTATGGTGGCATCAGTCAAAACTATCAGCTTGACCTTGCTACGGGCATCTGGACGAAAGACACTCCTCCGCAATTCGGTCTGTCGGGACCTGTTCACCAAATTAATGACGAGGCGTACTTCTATGTTGGAGGCATGACTAACTTTAACTTCACAACGAAGAAGTGGTCGACCAAGCCAGGCTTCCCTGGAAACCCTTTCAGTATCAAGTCATTCCTAATCAATGGAAAGATTTATGCTGTGAACAGCAACTATGAGGTGTGGGTATACAGCCCAGACGCTGCTGTACCGGAGCCTGTCAACTTCGACAGTAACTTCCTTGGCGATCGTATTTTATTGACCTGGCAGAACACCTCAACACGACCGGTGAGAACAGAGATACAATACTTAAACAACGATTACCAGAATAGTTATTCGACATTGGCAACAACAGCCCCGGGCGCGACGCAATACACCGTCACCAACCTGCTGACGGACAACAATTACAGGTTCCGTGTGGTTTCTATTGTCGAGAGCGGCGAACAATCAGCGCCATCAAATGCGGCATTTGAGAATTCGGGTCCGTACTGGACCGAGTTACCGAAGGTGCCGATGACCAGCCGTACGGGCGCGTTATCATTCATCGTCGATGGAAAGCTATATTACGGAACGGGTACGACTTCGAGTTCTTACTTGAAAGACTTGTGGGAATACGATTTGACCACGGGTGTATGGACACAGAAGGCGGACTTTCCTGGAGTGGAACGCTCCGGCGCCACCACTTTTACACTCGGGTCGTCTGTCTACGTCGGCTTTGGCAGAAATGCAGGTGCGAATTCCTTGAAAGATTTGTACCGGTATTCGCCTTCTACAAACACATGGACAGCTTCAGTCAACTACCCGAATAACAACACGATTTACGAACCCGGCGTCTTTGTGGCGAATGGCTATGCCTATTTGATCGGCGGATACCGCGGTGGTTTCGGCACCGTAAATGAACTTTGGCGATTTGACGGAGCAACCTGGACGCAGCTCAACCCTTTGCCTGGCGAAACACGAAGGGAACCCATGGTATTTACCGCTAACGGAAAGGCGTATGTCGGCGGTGGTACCAAAGAGGTATCTGGTTCAACTTCGTATACCGGAAAGGAGTTCTGGGAATACACCATCTCTACGGATACCTGGAAGCAACTGAAGAATTTGCCGGACAATGTGGGGCCGTACAATCGCTCGTATACGTACGCAGGCTCAAACAGCGCATTGGCATTCTTCGGGCCGAATGGGGGAGCTGGAGGCGTCGGGCTTCAAACCCATGTATATTCAATCAGCTCAGACAGTTGGTCATCCTTAGGGAAACCGCTCACGAACGATTACATTTTTACGGCATTCACCACTACACAGGATCCAGGCACCGGTTATGTTTATGCCATGGTGGCTCACGGTGAGTTTGGTTTGAAGTTATGGAGGTACGAGTATCAGTTAGATGGTCCGAATCTCGTCGAGGTAAAGCAGATCGCGGCCGGTACGGCGAAGGTTAAATGGAGAAAGATGACGCCACAACCGGATAGTGTGGTAGTCTATCGAAGCAATACTTACAACTTGTTGGGTACACGTCAGAGTGTTGTAAAGTCAGCCGATACAACCGCGCTAAGTAGTGTTTCGGTGGGTCAGACCTACTATTATTCAATCCGCGCATACAGCAACTCGGGTCAATTCAAAACTTCGTCCCAGCGCGTATTAGTGGTCGATAATCCTCCAACAGCGCCGATAGAGCTGGTGGCCGAACTGGTGGACGACAACATCATCCTTAACTGGCAGCCGGGTGCGGGCGCAGCGCCAACCTTGTATTCGATCGAGCGCGCGACGGGCAACGAAACAAACTTCGTGAGTATCGGCAATTCTCCAATCACAACCTTTACCTCATCAGATATTGTTGCCGCTACCATGAGTTACCGCGTCAAGGCAACGAATAGTGGGGGAGAGTCGGGCTACAGCAACGTCGTCACCATTATGGTCACCGGTGTGGAAGAAGAGAAGACTATCGGTGTGTATCCCAACCCGACCTCGGATTTCATCACTGTAGAAGTTGAAAGTCACGAGGGCCCTGTTGACATGCAGCTGCTCGATTACCACGGAAGGAAATTGTTTGGTCAGGTGCTGACGTCGACGACCCGCGTGGATATGACATCTTATTCAGCTGGTATTTATTTCGTAAATTTGGCGAGCACAAAACGTGCATCGAACAAGTACATCAAAATCATCAAGAAGTGAGAGCGATTTGCATCGTACTCCTGACGCTGCTGGCGTTCGGCTGCG
>DATHKA010000404.1:0-3514 GCA_035489615.1 Chryseolinea sp. | reverse complement strand
AGTGAAGCGGCTTCTTCAAACTTCTGGCTTTTGACCACTTTGTTCTTCTCCACCTTCACATCTTCAATCTTCTTTTCGAGATCAAGGATTTCCTTGGGAACATTGATGTTCTTCAGGTGCACCCTTGCGCCCACCTCATCGAGTACGTCGATCGCCTTGTCGGGCAAAAGCCGGTCGGTGATATATCTGTCGCTGAGTTTAACACAGGCGTCAATTGCTTCGTCGCTGTAGTTGACGTTGTGGTAGTCCTCGTATTTCGACTTGATGTTGTTCAGGATCAGTATGGTTTCGTCCACGCTTGGTGGTTCGACCATTACTTTCTGGAATCTTCTGTCGAGGGCGCCATCTTTTTCGATGTACATTCTGTACTCGTCAAGGGTGGATGCGCCAATGCACTGCAGTTCGCCACGCGCGAGGGCTGGTTTAAAGATGTTTGAAGCATCCAGCGAGCCGCTGGCACCTCCCGCTCCAACGATGGTATGAATTTCATCGATGAAGAGGATAACGTCCCTGTTTTTTTCCAGTTCGTTCATGATCGCTTTCATGCGTTCCTCGAACTGTCCACGGTATTTGGTTCCCGCAACAAGGGCAGCAAGATCAAGAGATATAACTCTTTTGTCGAAAAGTACCCTCGATACCTTGCGTTGCACGATACGAAGTGCGAGGCCTTCGACAATGGCAGTTTTGCCCACGCCGGGTTCCCCAATCAGTATCGGGTTGTTTTTCTTTCTCCTGGAAAGGATCTGGGATACTCTTTCAATTTCACTCTCGCGTCCTACGATTGGATCGAGTGATCCGTTCTCTGCAAGGCGGGTGATGTCCCTGCCGAAATTATCCAGCACGGGGGTTTTACTTTTGGCGGTGCCGGCAGAACGGGATTTTTGCTGTGAATACTTTTTTTCCTCATCAAAGTCATCATCATTTTCTTCTGCGTATTCACTTCTCACGTCGTTGCTTTTAACCACTCCAAGTTCGTTTCTGAAAAGATCGTAATCCACGTCAAATTGATTTAAGATTTGAGTAGCAATGTTTTCTTTATTCTTCAGGATGGAGAGCATCAGATGCTCTGTTTCAACT
The DNA here is from genome assembly GCA_035489615.1 of Chryseolinea sp. Lineage (GTDB taxonomy): Bacteria > Bacteroidota > Bacteroidia > Cytophagales > Cyclobacteriaceae > Chryseolinea. Next base: position 2,437 of record DATHKA010000404.1, on the reverse strand, counting down.
GTGGGACTTTTTAGGGCTTTCGCCTCCAGAACGGTGACCCTAATCACCTTTTCTGCCTGTTTGGTCAATGGCAGACTATTAATATTGGCAATGTTCTTACCGGTTTTGTCCTTCACTGCAAGTTCTACCTCTTTCCGCAATTCATAAAGGTCGATATTGAAACTCTTTAAAATGCGAACCGCAGTATTGTCGCCTTCCCGGATGAGCCCGAGCAGCAAGTGCTCGGTTCCGATAAAATCATTACCCAACCTTAACGCCTCTTCCCTGCTAAATGAAATGATCTCTTTTACCTGGGCTGAAAAATTGTTGTCCATTTTTCTAGTTTGTTGGGTGTGATACAATAATAACAAATATTTTTGACTTCTATTGTCCTGATAATTAAAGCACTGTTAACAATTAAAGTAGTCATGAAGGTCAAAATTGATACCAGAGAGAAAATGCATGTCATAAGGATTCATGAGTCGTCTCTCGCTGCTAATATGACAGAAAAGATGGACGATTGTTTAATGCCCCTGCTTAAGCAAAACGTTAAAAACATCGTTATTGATATGTCAGACATTAAAACCGTTGATAATGCTGCTGCCAGGCACCTGTTCAACCTTCAGCAACGCTTTATCGATATGGGTGCGTCTTTTCTCTGCTGCAATCTAGACAAGCCTCTCCGGGATTCGCTCAATGAACTTGGAATTCTGGAAAATCTCAATACCACTCCAACGATCAGCGAGGCAAGCGACATCGTTATGATGGAAGAACTGGCAAGGGAATTCGGAGAAAACTGATATTATGTCTTTAAAAACCTATGCCGTCATTGTGGCCGGTGGATCCGGAAGCAGAATGGGCAACGAAATTCCTAAACAATACCTCATGCTGCTTGGAAAGTCCATTCTTCAGCGTACCCTGGAAGCTTTCGTTCATTCGCTTGACCGGGCATGGATCATCCTGGTGGTACATCCCTTACATGTGGAGCAGGCCAGGTCGGCATCCGCCTTTGTTCAGCCACCACATCATGTCGAGATCGTTCCCGGAGGCAGCACCAGGTTCTTGTCGGTAAAGGCTGGACTCGACCGGATCGACGACACTGATGCCATCGTATTCATCCATGACGCGGTCCGCTGCCTGGTTTCCCCCGCCCTTATCCAATCCTGTCTCAAAGCAACCCTGAAAAATGGCAATGCCGTGCCAGCGGTGACTTCAGTCGAAAGCATCAGGATTGAATCAGAAGAGGGCAGTCGTTCCCTCGACCGGCAAACGGTGAAACTGGTGCAAACTCCACAGACCTTCCGCGCGGGCCTTATTAAGTCCGCATATGCCTTGGCTCCTCATGATCAGTTCACCGACGATGCTACCGTTTTGGAAAGTACAGGTGCCACTGTGCATCTTGTTGAGGGTGAAAGAGTGAATATCAAACTCACCTGGCCGGTGGATCTCCAGGTTGCAGAAGCTGTTATCCGCCAGCGCAGATGACTTCAGCAGCTATTTTTTGAACAGCTTTGCCAAGAAATTAAGTTGGTTGTAGTGAACGGAAAAATAGGGTTGTTCAACAGCGCCGAACTTGCTGTAAAACGTCCGCACACCCGGCAGATCTGACCCCTCAAAGTCGAAAAGCAACGGCCGGCCGGCAAATTCCAGAAACACCTCATTTAGCAGGAACCGCAGCGCCTCAACCGTTCTTCCCACCGGCGTGACTGCGGACATCACATTGTAGACCCGCTTATTATCGATCAAGAAAAGCGCAGCAGATAGTAACTCTCCCTTTGAATTCACGACCTTTCTGTTAAAGACGCCCCCTTTTTTCTGGTAATAGCTGCACAGATCCTTGAAATTCGCATAGTCTGACAAGGAAGGCGTTCGGCTTCTAGATCCAACTTGCTCCTTATAAAAGTCAATGACGGCACCGACATCCTCCAACGGCTGATATTGCAGCCCGGCTTCCGACGTAGTAACCAGGGTACGACGCACATTTGGATGAAATCCCGCAGCAATTGATTGATAACTCGAAGAAAGATCGATTACGAAATTCGTTCGCTTTTTTGACGGCAAGATAGCTGCTGCATGTCCATTGTCATAATTGAATAACAGATCCCCGTAATGGACAGTTCTAAAAACCAGGTCAATAATTTTTGGGTACAACGAGTTGTCTATATAGCCAATCAGCCCCAATTGCTGTACAAAAGCAGGATGGAAATAATAGGAAATACCCCACTTCCGTCTTGTGGGCAGGGGAAGAATAGCAGCATAATCATTAACAACTATTGCGTTCCAATTTTCCGCCATGATATCTAGAAAGATTGACTGCGCATATATGAGACCGTTATCATTTTTTAAAACGGTTTCATCCCATTTACCGGTGTCAATTTGTTCGCGCGGGAGGTATCTGATCTCTGCTGGCATAACGTGGTTGGCCTTTGCTATCTGCCCCTGCCTTTGAATATGATCC
>DATHKA010000403.1:0-10902 GCA_035489615.1 Chryseolinea sp. | reverse complement strand
CTGGTTCCGTGGAAACGAAAACGCGCAAATCAAGAAAATTGAGTTCAACGGTGGCAACCGGAAGCCTATTATACATGCGGGCGCCGACCGCATAGCCGGGGCGTTGCCGCTTGAGGTAAAGTTGTCGTCGGAAGGGACCGTGGATTACGACAAGGATGAACTCAAATATGTGTGGCACGTCAAGTCAGACAACGGGTTTGATCAATCCTACCAGGATGCACATCCAACGCTCAAGCTAGAGCAGCAAGGCATATATCATGTAAATCTTGCCGTAACGGATAGCCACGGCGCATCCAATTCCCAGTCATTTGATATCAGCGCTGGCAACGAACCACCCGCGGCGGAGATCGAAATTACCAAGGGGAATAAATCGTTCTTTTTCCCCGGTAAGTCCATTGACTACCGTATTGAAGTGTCAGACAAGGAGGATGGAAGTCTGAAGGAAGGTACCATTAAGGCCAATGAAGTGGCGATCAATTTCGACTATGCTCCCGAGGGATTTGACCTGATTGAGATCGCACAAAATCACCGGAGCAGCGACGAATGGACGTCGTTTTCAAAAGGCCAAAATCTGATCGCGAAGAATGATTGTAAGTCATGCCACATATTAGACAAAAAGTCGGTCGGACCCAGCTACCTCGATGTAGCTAAGCGCTACAAAGGAAACGCACGGGACCAGGAGCGAATTGCGAAAAAAATCATATCGGGAGGTGCGGGCGTCTGGGGTGACCACGCAATGAGCGCTCATCCTCAGATATCGGAACCGGATGCGGCATTGATGGTGAAGTATATCGTGAGTCTGGGTGACACGCAGTTGAAAACGAAATCAATTGCGACAAGCGGAACCTTTAAGGAGGCCGTGCCAGCGGGTGATAATGCTCGCGGCGGGTACTTATTGCGCGTGGCTTACAAGGATAAAGGCACGCCTCAGTTGGGTGCGCTCACTACGGAAAAGATCATCGCACTGCGAAATCCGACTTTGGATCCCGAGAAGGCAGAAGCCGCAAAAGGCACGCAGGTGATGACGACACCGAGCCGTTCATTCAACATGGTGGCTGACAACAGCTATATCGGATACCGGCAGATTGACCTTACCGGCATTCAATCGATTGAATTTATGGTGCAGGCACCGCCACGGATAGGCGCCGTAGGAGGCGTAATTGAGGTGCATCTGGATTCGCCGACGGGTAAGCTTGTTGGTCAAACGGATGTTATCGTTCCTGTACACATTGACCGGCAGGCGGTAATGGCAAAAATGGCCGCGCAGAATCCCCAAAAATCCAGCGAGCCGCCTACTGCAGCCACGATCGACTTCAACGTCATGCGGAAGCTGATGTCTATCAATACGGTGGCGAAACTCGAACCGACAGCCGGCGTACATGATGTGTATTTTGTATTCAGGAATCCCAAAGCGGAGTCGGGCCAGATACTGGTTCAGGTGGTTCAATCGACGTTTGTAGCCAATTGATTCCGGCTGGGGGCCACGTCACCCCTATACGGCGATACCCGATCGGCTGCGCTTGAAGATCCAAAAGATGCTGACAGTGGTGAGCAGCGGTGGCAGCATCCACATGATGGCGGGAAACAGGGTGCCAGACTCGAACGCCGTACGCGATAAGCGCTGGCAGGCGTAATCGATCACGGGGAACAGGGTCGTGAGAACTTGAATCGTTTTGAAGGGAAGGGCCTTGCGCCAGTATTCAACCGATGCCATTGACCCGCGATCGCTCCGCGAACGCAGGCTCATCACGTTGGCCAGCAAGATGGCCGGATAAAGGATGATTCCCAATCCGCTAATTATCCAGACAATGTTAATGATAATAGTCTCCACAACTTCAGATTCTATGCCGCCACTTGGAACTGCTTGCGCTGGAAAAAATGCTCTGAGGCCAGCGATACAACATTCAACAAATTAAACGCATTGGAGTTCAAAAGATGTATGGTGAATCGATGAGTGGCCTTGACCAATCGCTGAAGTCAATTATTGGAAAATTAATGGCATACCGCTTATCATCATTCCTGGAATTTGGATCACTTCGACACTCGCGTGTATCGTATACGTACGATTTTTGCATATTGAACTTTCCCATATGCAGCGGAAATTATTATTAGTCGAAGACGACGCCCAGGTGGTGGACTTTATTAAGAAGGGACTTTCGGAGTCTGGATACGACGTTGCCGTCGCTTTTGATGGGGTGTCAGGCTTAAAATTGGCCATGTCGGTAACCTATGACCTTATAATACTGGACGTCTTGCTCCCGGGAATGAACGGTTTGGATGTTTGCAAGGCAATTCGCCGTGAAAACCGTCAGGTGCCTGTGCTGTTCTTAACCGCTCTGGGGGCGTCCGAAAATATCGTGTTGGGCTTTGAGTCTGAGGCAGATGACTATATCGTAAAGCCTTTCAAGTTTTTGGAATTGCTGGCCAGGATCAAGTCATTAATCCGCCGCTCCGACATCGGAACATCAACGCTACCACCACCGGACGACCTTTACCAGATAGGAGACCTGGTAATTAACGATGTTGGCAAGACCGTAAAGCGGGGAGATACTGCCGTGACGCTGACATCCACGGAGTACCGGCTGCTACTGATGTTTATTCGAAATCAGCGCCGGGTTCTGTCGCGCACAGAACTTCTTGACGCGGTATGGGGAGTGAATTTTGACATGGGCACGAATGTAGTCGACGTCTATGTGAACTATCTCCGCAAAAAGATCGACCGGAACTGGCCTGTCAAACTAATACACACCGTAATCGGAATGGGCTATGTAATGAAATATGGCGATGAAGACGCACACTAAGATTGCCCTGATTTTCTTTTGCCTGGTTTCCGCTGCACTCATTCTTCTCAGTGCCGGCGTTTATTTCCTCACAAACCGCTATTCTCTCTCAGACTTTTATAAGCGCCTCGAGATACGTGCAGTTGTGATGGCGAGAACCACCCTCGACCATGAAGCGGCGAGCATACAGGTGCTTCAGGAAGTTCGGCAAATGCACCTGGAAAGACTGCCAGAAGAACGAGAGCATTATTTCCGGATAACGGAGGGCGAAACATTTGAAGCAGCCTCAAATCAGCTGGGACTTCCCCGATCCTTCTTCACCAGAATCGTTTCTGAAGGAGAAGCCACCTACAAGTCTGGCAACACTTGTTTTGCAGGTGTAAAATATGCTTCCCGGAGCGGAAGCTATGCTGTTGTGGTGTCAGCGGATAATTACAACAACATGATGTTACTCAGCAACCTTCGAAATTTCTTGCTCATTGGAATTTCCGTAACGTCAATCCTCACTTTGCTGATATCTTTGACATATGCGAACAAAATATTTACTCCGGTAAAGAAAATAACCAGCCAGGTGAGGGAAATCAGTTCCCGCAGTTTGCATCTCAGACTTGACGTAGTCCAAACTGATGAGATCGGAGAGTTGCAGCGCACATTTAACAACATGCTCGATCGCCTGGAGACCTCATTCGCGACCCAGAATAATTTTGTGAGCAATGCTTCTCACGAACTGAATACGCCTTTGACCGCGATCATCGGACAAGCGGAAGTCACCTTATCGAAAGATCGGGCACCGGTCGAGTATGTTGAAGCTCTAAAGATCATCTTGTCGAAGGCCGAGCGATTGCATGAAATTACGCGATCGTTGCTCTACCTTGCTCAGACTGGTTTTACCGATAAGCTGGAGGCCAATGAGTCTTTGCGAGCCGATGAGTTGCTGTGGGAAGTGAAAGGTATGACGGACCGGATGGTTCCCGCAAACAAAGTACAGATCAACCTCAGCATGATGCCTGAGAATCCTGAGTGGCTGCGCGTCAAAGGCAATAACAAGCTCTTACAGATTGCCCTTAGCAACGTCGTTAACAATGCGATCAAGTACTCTAACAACCAGGTGGTGATCATGTCCATTGGCACCTCCGAGAACGAAGTTATTGTCGTGGTAAAAGACCTTGGCATTGGCATCCCGGAATCTGAAATCGATTTTATTTACGATCCCTTTTTCAGAGCAGCCAACACCGCGGCCTATGACGGATATGGAATTGGATTGCCATTGACCCGCAATATTCTTCGTTTGCATCACGGTTCGATTCGTGTGTCTTCGAAAGTGAACGCCGGAACGGTCGTGGAGCTGAGAATCCCCATAGCGCGTTGAGTTGTTCAGACATCGGACCTATTTCTAATCACATTCTAATCTCATTCTTATTCCCGCCTAATGTCGATGCCTTAGCCTTGCATGGTATAAGGCAACGCTATGGTTCAGAATGTATTGATTCCAACGGACTTCACGATTGAGTCGCTGAACTTGCTGAAAGCTGCGGCAACGATGAATGGTCGCCCAAAGAGTATCATTCTTTTTCACGCGATACACCTTTCAGACTCGATTACCGATCTGCTTTTTTTCTCCAAATCCAAATTCATCGAATCAATTGCGAACGAAGATTTTCTAACGGCTGTAAAGATTGTTCGCAATCGGTATGCTTCTATCATCAAAAGCGTCGAGATGGATCTCTTTGTGGGACGAAGTAGCCGCGCATTCGAAAACTTTGTTGCCGGCAACGCGGTCGATCTCATTCTCATACCTGATGCCTACAAGTTTCGTCATGCAAGTGACCGGTCGATCGATCCGCTTGGTTACCTGCATCGCGGCAACAAACGAACGCGGGTTATATCATGGAAACAAAACCCCGACCTAAGCGCTGCAGATACCCTCTCGGAAGTATTCCAATTTGATCCCGGACTAAAGTAGTACCACACGTAACAAATTATGAATCATTCAGCAAATACTCCACAAACGCTGGCCGGAAGGCTGAAGCTCTTCTTTACATTTTTGGATAGTCGGTTTGAGGACCTGGACAAGCGGAACTGGCGTACCATCGTATACCGCGACTTCAGCGCCGGACTTATTGTTGCCATGACTGCCATTCCGATGGCTATGGGATTTGCTATGGCGATGGGATTGCGTCCGGAGCAAGGTATCATTGCCGGTGCGCTTGCTTGTATTATTGGTCGCACGTTTGGCGGATCCAAATATCAGGTGTATGGGCCCACGGCTGCTTTCATCCCACTCATCGCCGCGCTGATGAGCAAGTACGGTGAACAAAATGGCGGCTCATTCGCGGAAGCACATGGCTTCCTCGTTTTGGTTTCGATTCTGGCCGGAGTCGTGCTGATGGTTCTTGGTCTGACAGGCATGGGTAAGTATGCCAAGCTGGTACCCAACTCAATTGTGGTGGGGTTCACGATAGGAATTGCCGTCGCCATTGCCCTTACCAATTTTGAGGATATACTGGGCATAGAAAGCGTAGCCGATACGTTAGGGCAGGACGAAGAAATAAAGGGTGGATTTGTGCACAATATAACGGCGGCCATTTCGAATCTGAGTAATATTAACATCTGGTCGGTTGTAATTGGCTTAGGTACGCTGGTGCTCACCAGGACCTTGCTGAAGATTTCCATTTTTATCCCGGCGCCATTGATCGCCATTGGTATGGCGACGCTGGCCACGGCGACTTTGCTGAAAGACAAGGGCATTATTCTGGTGCGTGACATCTATGGCACGATCCCCAACAATTTTTTTGTTTTCACAGGACCCAGGATTCCCGATATGACCGCTGCTATAATTCTCGACATCATCTATTTCGTTACGGCGATCGTATTTGTATCGGGAGTTGAGAGCCTGCTCTGTTCGTCAATGGCCGATAAGCTGGCAAACAACAAACGAACGCCGTTCAATCCGGACAAAGAATTTTGGGGCCAGGGCCTCGTTCAAATAATCACGCCATTGATCAATGGATTCCCGTGCACTGGAGCCTTAGCCCGTACAGCGACAAGTATCAAGGCAGGTGCTGTTACACCACTCGCCGGTTATTTTAAAGGCGTACTGAAGCTGGCGTTGGCATTTTATGTAGCACCGTTCCTGGAGAGTGTTCCGATGGCCTGCATCGGCGGCATACTGCTTTGGGTGGCATCCAATATGATAAAAGTGGGCGAAGTAAAATTGGTGCAGAGAACGGGAAAATTTGAGTTCATGATGTTGGTGTACACCGCGGTGATGGTGCCGTTGACCGATTTTCTAACGGGCGTCCTATCCGCACTGATAATCTATTATATTATTAAAAAACTATTTCCCGGTTGGGCGACTAGCCCCGAGGCACATAAGCTCTCGCAAGATGAAGAGTCGGCGCACATGGAGAGAAGCAGGACCCCAGTTGACGTAGTCTGACAGCATAATTCGAACATGAGGAAGGCAGGGATGTAAGGCAGAGAGACCACTCGGGGAGTGGTCTCTCTTATTGTTATCGTGATATCCATCGAACTAGATATTGACGAAGCTCAATATCTTGCAGATCAGGACAATCCGCGAAGTGAATGGCAATTCTCGAGGAACCAGTTGAAGTTTTTCGTTTCGAATGATGTTCGTATATTCAATCGGAAACGCATCATGCGTGTGTAGAACTTGTGAAATCGGGGCCAATACTTCTAGTGGATGATGACGCAGAGGACAGACAACTGGTGGAGGGAGTGTGCCGGTCTTTGCATTACAAGAATAAGATCGTTCACTTCGACCATGGTGTACCACTGCTGGAGTTCCTGCGCGCCACAACAGAGAAGCCATTTCTCATACTTTGCGATATCAACATGCCCGTTATGGATGGGCTTGAACTCCGCAGGAAAATCGATGAAGATGAGAACTTGCGGCGGAAATCAATTCCCTTCGTATTCTTTTCGACGAATGCGGTTCAGTGGCAAGTTGCGCAGGCCTTTGAGTTGACCGTGCAGGGTTTTTTTGAGAAGGGCAGCAGCCTTGAACAGCTCGCGCAACGACTCCGTCTGATCCTGGAATACTGGACAGCCTGCCATCATCCCAATAGTTAGAAGCAATAGTAGGTGTTCGTAATCGGACGATGATGTTCATTTTCAACCTCAAAGGGGCGGTGCGATGCCCTTTTCGATCGTCCTGAGTACAAAGCCAGCGTTGGCACTTAATTAGCCAGAAGAGCCCATGCATCATCAGCAAGTATGTTTACGAACTATTTAAAAGTAGCGCTGCGCAACATTTTTCGGACTAAGGTCTACTCAGCCATAAACGTGTTTGGTCTATCTCTCGGCGTGGCCAGCTGCCTGCTGCTGACGTTGTACATTCAGGATGAATTGAGTTATGATCGCCATCAGGAGCGATTAGACGACCTCTATCGCCTTACCACACATTTTACATCTGGCCGTGGACTAGATGCGTTCGCCACCGTTTCTCCGCCGATCACGATGACGATACGCGATGAGGTGCCGGAGGTCGAGGCGGCAGCAAGAATACTTTCCATTCCCGGGGTCACCCAAAGTCTGATCAAATATGAAGACAAAGTCTTTTATGAAACGGATGGCGCGATCGCTGACTCGACGGTGTTCGATATTTTTACCTATGCGTTTCTCGAAGGGACGCCCAGGAAAGCTTTGACGGACCCGAATACGGTGGTGATCACGGATAAGCTTGCACAAAAGCTGTTTGGCGATGAACCCGCGCTCGACAAGATCATCAACATCAATCAAGGCGGAACAGGCGTTAATCACAAGATTACCGGAGTTATCAAAGACAATCTTAAGACGCACCTTCACGTCAATTTTCTGACTTCGATGATGAGCGAAGGTATGGGCTCGTATCTGCGTTCGGCAGAGGCGAATGCGCAGTGGGCGGGCAATAATTTCGTACCCGGTTATATAAAACTGGTACCGGGCGCCGACAGAGAGGTTGTGAAATCGAAGATCAATGATGTATTGCAACGTCACGGCGCGAAATCGATGGAGGCATTGGGGATGAAGAAGACCCTGGGTATATATCCGGTAAAGGATCTTCATTTGCGCGCCTTCAATTCTCCGAACCCGCGCATTACCTACCTGTATGTGATTTCTTCTATAGCCATATTTATTCTCGTGATCGCCTGTATCAATTTTATGAACCTGTCGACGGCGCGGGCAACCAAACGCGCCGGCGAAATTGGCGTGCGAAAAGTGATGGGTGCATTCAGAAGTTCTCTGATAGGACAGATTATGGGTGAAGCACTTTTGATTGTCATTGTCTCCATGGTTTTCAGTGTGGTAATCGTGCAGCTATCGCTTCCGTTGTTTAACGCCATCACAATGAAAGAGATCACGTTCGGTACCGGTAACATTTTGTATTTCGTAAGTGCCCTGGTGGCATTCACGCTGGTTACGGGCCTCCTCGCGGGAAGCTATCCCGCACTCTATCTCTCTTCATTCAATCCGGCAGAAGTGCTGAAGGGAAAAGTCAGTATGAGCAACGCTTCGGGGCTGCTGCGCAAGAGTCTCGTGGTCTTGCAATTCATGATCGCCATAACGCTGGTGTGCGGAATGATCGTAATTTCCCAGCAGCTCGCCTTTATGAGGAATAAGCACCTGGGTTTCAATCCCAACGCTAAAATTTATTTACCACTGCGAAGCGATGTTGCCAAACAACAGTACCCCGCGCTGCAGACCGAATTTGAAAAGGAGGGGATCCTCAAAAACGTTTCCGCCACCGATTATCTCCCCGGAGCAAACATCTTTCATGACATGTCATTTTATGCCGATGGCGGCGATATGAATTCCGCCCTTAACATCAAGAGAAATTCAGTTGATCACAATTACATGGATCTGATGGGGATAAAGCTTGTTGCCGGTCGCTCCTTTACGTCGAACTATGCAATGGAGACAGACAAGCTCATTCTGAATCAAAAGGCCGTGAAGGCGTTTGGCGAAACACCTGAAAGTATGGTTGGAAAGCGGCTGCACTTTGACTGGCAGGATACGACGTATCATTTTGAAGTAATTGGGGTCATGGAGGATTATCACCAGAAATCGCTCAAGGAGGAGATTGACCCCCTCTCGTTCGAGATGAATCGCGACCCCAGGCATTTTGAGTACCTGATCGCAAGCATCGATACCGACCAAATGCCCAAGCGCGTTGCTCAACTGGAAAGCGTATGGAACCGCATTGTCGCTGATACCCCTTTCGATTACTCGCTGCTCGATGAAACCTTGCAGAAGCAATATGATGAGGACAGGAGAATTTCGCAGATTATCACGTATTTTACTGTGCTGGCCATGGTGATTTCGTGCCTTGGATTGTATGGCCTCTCCACCTACATGGCGGAACGGAGGTTCAAAGAAATCGGCGTGCGCAAGGTGCTTGGCGCGAATGTGAATTCCATTGTGGCCCTCATGTCGAAAGAATTTATCAAGCTCGTTCTTATTGCGTTTGCTATATCCGTACCGTTGGCCTGGTATGCCATGGATCGTTGGCTGGAGAGCTTTGCTTATGCCGTTGGCGTTAACTTCATGATCTTCGTTTACGCAGGGCTGGGTGCTTTGGCGATAGCGCTCCTGACCGTGAGTTTCGAGTCAATACGCGCCGCATCCCAGAATCCTGTGAATTCGCTAAGAAGCGAATAAATTACTATATTCACTTTCTATCGCAAGATCAGAAACCAAACCATTCACGAACAAAAAGCCCTCTAACCAGGGCTTTTTGCTATTTTGCGCACCATGAAAACTTGGTTGATCATTGTGGGTGTTGTCTTTTGTGCAACGGTTATCCACGCTCAAAAGAAAGTGTCGATCACCATTGACGACGTACCCAATGCCGGGCTGTACGCGAGCGAAGGGTTCCGCAGCCGACTGTTGCATCAGATTGACTCCATGAAGCTGCCGGTAGCGATTTTCATCAATGAAGTAAGGATCTTTGACGTCGATGAAGCTGACAAGAGTCTCAACCTGTTTGATGAATGGATAGGTAGTCCGAACGTTACGATAGGCAATCACGGGTATCAACACCGGATGTATTCGAGCGAGGGCATTGACTCCTTCAAGATCGACGTACTCCAGGGCGAGGCCATTTCCAAGCCTCTGGCGCGCAAATATGATAAAGGAGAGAACTATTATCGCTTCCCGTACAATGACCTGGGAAAGGACGCGGCTGAACATAAACAGGCGGCCGATTTTCTGGCCAGCCGCGGGTACACCATCACACCCTTTACCGTACACAGCGATGATTGGCTGGTCACTCAGCTTTACGCACATTATAAAGCACAAGGCCGTACCAAAGATGCGCAGCGCATAGGCCAGGCGTTCGTCGAATTTACCCTTAAGAATTTCGAATACATCGAAAGTATCACAGACAAGAAACTGGCTAGAAATGTTTCACAGATCTACCTGATGCATGACAACCTGTTGAATGCTGACTACCTCGGTGAGTTGATTACCGCCCTGAAGAAGAGAGGCTATTCGTTTATCACACTTGATGAGGCAATGAAAGATGCTGTCTATAAACAACAGGACTATTACGAACTACGTCATGGGATCTCATGGGTATATCGCTGGATAAAAGATGGACAGCAACGCATGCAGTTGATGCGGGCTGCGCCTGATTCCGATGCGTTCGAAAAAGAACTGTCACTGATTAAGAAGTGACGACAAGGACGGAGGAGCAAAGACTTTTTACCGCAGGGACACAACGCGAAGTTTATGCAAAGTTTTTTTTAAACGGCATTTCAGGGAACATCGATCACCTGGCTTCTCATTTTTATTGGAGCACTGCCAAAAAATCTTTGCGCAACCTTTGCTTCCCCCAGACTCTCCCCCTCCTCAACTATCTGGAGGAGAATGATGAGTCTACTGTAGTCTGCAGATCACAAGTCTCCTTCAGGCCCTGAGAGGGGAATCATGACGGCCCGCAAGTCCGGATCGGCCATGTCATGGTCAAACGGATACATCGGACGTTCGATCCTCTTAAACGTGAGGCGTTCAAGATCCTGGTCGACACCGCCTGGCGTCAGGGCCATGATCCAGTCGCCTCTCATGTCATACAGTTCGGGCACCAGATACCCCAATTTTACAACGACGATGTCGGTCTTTC
>DATHKA010000402.1:0-4214 GCA_035489615.1 Chryseolinea sp. | reverse complement strand
GGCCAGGTACGGCGGGTTTGCCGGCCAAGGGCCCCCAGCGGTAGTTATCCCATTCTGAGGTAAGGGTTAGATGAAGGCCCGCATCCGTAAGTGGATGCTGTTTCAGAAACGAAACGAATCCGGGCACCCAGGGGCAGGGCATCATGACGCTAACGGAGGTAGCTACTCCCTCGGTCATGGCTTTGATAGCGCCTTCGTTAGAATCAAGTGACATCCCGGCGTCGTCGACGTGGAGGATGAGCACCCGCGCATCTTTGGGATAACCCAGTTGCTCTGCCCAGGTCTGGGCCGATGCATAAGAGGTACAGAACAGGAAAGGCGACAGGACAAGTGCTGCTCGAAAACCTTGCTGCAAAATGCTGAACTTGAACTTGATCTTAAGAAACTGACCAAAGCCTGGTTTAGCCGGAACGATTGTGGAAAGGGTCATAACACTGGTTGATATCAGCTAAATTACAAAATCATCCAGGTGTTTTGAGAAAGGCAGGAGCTGTTTAAAAAGAAATCCGCCGTCGCCCTGTGTGGGTTAAACATTTCTGAAAGCCTGGCTGATCTACGGCTAAATGAAAGTGAAGCCGAACTGGTGAAAGTTGCATAATCGTTAATGGTTCGTGTAACAACTCGCGGCAAAATTCCGTCTTGCTGAAGATATCAATGGTCGTAAAAATCCACCCTGCAAGGGACAACATGAGAACACTCCTATTTCTAGTACTGCTGTCCGCAAGAGCGTTATTCGGCCAGGACAATATTCTATCCATCAAGGGTAAACTGATCGACAAAATCTCTCAGGAGCCCATCCCGTATGCGTCGTTGCAGGTGGTAGGCAGGTCCATTGGGACAACCACCAACGAAGATGGAAGATTTGTTTTTCATGTGCCAGCCTCCTTCAATGGCGATACCCTTCGCGTATCTGCGCTTGGATATGATCACTTTAAATCGGTGATAAACGCTACGACAACGCAGGAACAAGTGATAGAGCTCAAGCCAAGCATTACGTTGTTGGACGAAGTCACTATAAAGGCCTCCAGGAAAGCGCTGACGGGTAAAGAGATCGTGAAGCAAGCAGTGTCAAATATTGCGTCGAACTATCCTATGAATCCATTCATGATCGAGGGATTTTTTCGGGATATGCAAAGGGAAAACGACAAGCCAGTAGAGTTGCTAGAGGCGGCGCTCCGGTTCCGTTACAAAGATTATAATCCCGGCTATGAGAACGTGGAAATTGTGGAAGTCAGGCGAAGCTTTAACAACAGGCATCCTGTGAACGGAACTTATGACCGACAGAATTCCATCCTCGATCTCATGGAGGACAATTACGTTAAGCATCGCTTTGGCCCGTTGCGCGTAAAAGGTTGGAAGTTTAACGTCGACAGCATTGTCACATTTAATAAGCGTACGGTGTACAAAATATCGGGGACGGCCAGCGCAAGCGAATCCACGATCATTTATATTGATAGTGAAACGTTTGCCATTCTAAAGCTGGAATTAAAGAACCAAATGGTCAATGGGCAGTACTACAGGCGGTACCTGAATCTTCCCGATCCGTACGGGCTGCAGGAGACCTCGTTCAGAATGCTGTTTGAGTTTCAGGAAATTGATCATAAGATGTACCTCAAATATCAGCGGGAAGAGGATTCTTACAACCTGCTCAACAAGACTAGTCAGGAGGTAATCATCAAACAGTCATTTGTAAAGGAACTGTTTGTGAATAACGTCATAGTCAATTCTGGGGACATCCCGGCGGGTGAGTTGATGAACTACAATCGAAGCGTGGAAGGTCAGGCTACCAATTATAACGCGGATTTTTGGAAGTATTATAATGCCCCTATGGAAACCTCTAACGATAGTAAGATCATTGAAGAACTTCAGGGCTCTGCACTGCTGCGTAAGTGAAGGGCGCATAGATGCTATCCCCGGAGCTGCTCCAGGAGATAAAACGTGTAGTTTCTATCAAGGTAATGATTGACGATGAGGAGCTTTCTGATTCTATTGGACACTTTGACTTCGGTCGTAGTGGTGGTACGTGGAACCGTCTGCCCTTTCAGTATGTTTGCTCCCAGCCACAACGCGAAGCCATCGGCCGTACAATACTCGCCAGTAAGATGCTTGTAGCGGGCCTGCGGTATCGTTGCCATTGCTCCGTCGGCCAGTGACTGGATGGAATGATCGCGAACAATATCGCCTGAAAATCCGGCTATCCAAAGGTCTAGTTCATTAATACGAGTATTGTTAGCAGCCAGAAATGAATCGAGTTCGCCGTGAAGTTCTTCGGTAGTAGGTTGAAATAATCCGTGTGTCGCTGTCAGGCGCCCGAGCGTGTGCATGGATTGCATCCCCGAAAGCAGGAAGAATGCGGCACCCTCTCCTTGAAGGGAACCAGATGTGGGGTAGTTATACAACTTCATGCTATCGATCGGTTCCTTCTTGAAGTGCTGGTCGCGAGCTACAGATTTGTTTTGCACGCTGGCGGCTTCATCGTACGCACCCACCAGCAGGCGCAGTTCGGGATTATCTTGTATTTGAATGATCGCGTCGTCGAGTGCGCTTCCCAGTGCATAACCCTTGCTTACATAGGTATTATTGTATCCCGTACATTGCAAAGATAGCCCTACAATTCCGGCGAGTGCATTGTAGGTTCCCTGCATGAAGAAAGTCGGCGTGAGTTGCTGTTCATTGCGTTCCAGGATCTCGCGCAGAAACTTTTCCGTCTCTTCGAGAAATCCATAGCCCGTAGCCGTTATGATACCGTCGGGCCTGTCAATGCCGGCGTTTCGCAGGCAGATGATAGAGGCCGTGAGGCCGATGCGAAGCATGCGACTGAGCCGGCGAAGCTGCGTGGGAGGAATGTACGATTTGAAATCGGGCAACTGACAAGAGAGCACGTTGCCTTTGTAATTGATGGGCTCGGCAAGGAATGAACCATCGAACGTTCGCTGTGGCGAGATACTAGCCGTACCGTTGATGTATATGTGGGCTTTGCCTTGCATATTCAGACAGCGGATAACAATAGGGAAGAAGTATTTCCGCCAAAACCGAATGAGTTTGATAACACGTGTCGTATGGGCACGTCTTTAATCAGTTCTGTGGCTGGGCTGATGGCCAGTTCGGCCATAGGATTTTTGAAATTGAGGCTGGGCCAGACCATCCGGTTATGAAGCGCCAGAATGGAATAGACGGCTTCTATGCTGCCTGCTGCGGCGAGGGTGTGACCGGTGTAGGGCTTGGTGGAGCTGAAAGGGGGCAGGTGATCAGCAAAGAGTCGCTTCATGCCGGTGCCCTCCGACAGGTCATTGTTTTCGGTTGCCGTACCGTGTGCATTGACATAGCTGACCTCACGCGCGTCGATACCCGCATGGGAAAGCGCCAGCCGCATCGCCTTGAGGGCGCCGGTTCCATCGGGCGACGAGGCCGTAATATGATGTGCATCGTTGGCATTGCCAGCTCCGGCGAGCACGGCGAGCGGCGTCTTGCGAAGGCGTTCAACCCGTGCGGCGGATTCCAGTACGACGTAAGCGGCTCCTTCCCCCAGGTTGAGTCCGCTGCGTGTTGCGTCGAACGGGCGGCAGTGTTCGTGGTCGAGGATCATGAGTGCGTTGAACCCATTGATCGTAAACTTGGAGAGCGCTTCACTGCCGCCGCAGATAACACAATCGAGTCGGCCACTGCGAATGAGTGCCGCGCCTTGCATGATGGTATTGGCCGATGAAGAGCAAGCCGTGCTCAGGGTAGCCACATAGTTGTGTATCCCTACCAGGTCGGCCAGGCGCTCCGTGTGGTCTCCGGGTATCGCGGTATCGGCAAATTGTTCGAATTCGCCTCGTCGGTCGACGGCGACTATGTTGTTAAAATCCCGCTCAAATTCGCGTATCCCACCCGTTGTGGTAGATGAGAGAAGTCCGGACCGGTGCAGATCGCTGGCCGAAAGTCCGGCGTGATTGATCGCTTCGCGCAAGGCGACGAGTCCGAGCAGGGTGGTGCGTGTCAGACTGGGTCCTTTGGCCGCAGCGATAGTGCGCAACTCGTCGTCTGCGAGTTTGACCTCGCAGCAACGCAAGTCATGGCTGTGGACGGTTTTCAGAAAGTCGATATCACTGTAGCCATGGCGTTGATCGACGAGGGATTGAAGATTTTCTTCAGCGTTTTTTCCAATCGAGGTAATGATGCCGTAACCTGTGATATACACACGTCCGCCTCTGTTCATGCCGGCGTTCGGT
>DATHKA010000401.1:0-19402 GCA_035489615.1 Chryseolinea sp. | reverse complement strand
GATTGAATCGAGATCCCGAATGGCAACCCGATCGCAGTTTGAATTCGATGGAGCTACTTGCCTTCCTGAAACTTGCCTATCACGTAACGCACGACGAAAAGTATCAACGGGAGTACAGGCGACTGATTGACCAGGAACATTATCTGGACAACATGGCTAACATTAGCGGTCAGAATCCGGGATGGCTCATTTACTTCGACGTTATACTTGCCGCATATCAATATCCCATTCTGCTGAAATGTGAAAAGGATCCGGAGTTGCTTCGGTTCTATGAGGCGCATATTGATGACTGGCTGGTGCACAGAAAAGGCGATTCGAATCCGCTCATCAATTTCATCTACAGCTATTCGCGCGGACGCAAGGCGGAGTTACAACCTTCCGTTGATTTTCTTATAGACACCCCGTTGGATCTGATCGATTGGAAAATCGACCATACCAAGCGGGAAGATGTTCGTATGGTGCGATCCCCGGTGCTCGATGAGATTCAGGTGAGCGAACTTCCTCCCGCCAGCATTCGCGCCACGGTGCGCTGGGACAAGAACCCCTGGTCATTAAACCATGGTAATCCGAATCTTGAGCGCGAACCTGTGTTCTGGCTTTTGCCCTATTGGATGGGGAGATATTTGAAGATGATTGAGTAGGTCAACAGCTGGCAGTTGTTGGTTGTTGGCGCAAGTCTTCCGAGGCGAAAGCAAGGTTGGCACAAGTCTCCCTCCAAAAAACTGCTACTCCACATTTGCCTCGGAAGACTTGCGCCAACCTTGCTTTCGCCTTGGAAGACTTGCGCCAACCTTCAACCTCTGCCAACCCCTTTGCGCAAAGAAGCCCTTCATTAACGTAAAAGCACCTCCAGGGCAGGCTATTTTCATAGTACTTGCATCATATCCTCATCTTCATATGCTATCTTTTTTTCGAGTCCTGCGCGATAGAACCTACCGGTCGCGCTTTGTACAACTTAATCGACCATGGAACAACCTTGACCTGGCCTTCCCATACACCATCCAGTTGGTGATGCTGATGATAGGGTTGATTTCCTGTGACCAGAAAAGCGCGCAATCATCCCAACCAACCTATCAGGACGTCGCGTACCAACAGGATTTCAGCATTAAGTATAATCTGGTGGATACTACCACACACCTCCGGAAAGTAGTCACCGACCGAAACGGCGTTGTGCAAATTCTGTCATCGAAAGGATTGTTAAAGACGTACGCTGGAGAATTTCTTTACCCGGGTTCACTTGTCCCGGACAAGACCTATCGTCCCATCGCCGACAAAAAGATCAACGGACTTGACCTCTACAGGAGTCAATTTGTATATGTTGACGACAAAGCCATACTGGCCAACGCCTGGGCGGGAAATCTTTATGCGCGTCATACGTTACCCTCGTCAAGTATGCTGAAGGGCGGTCGCAACTTTGACTTTATGATCACAGACGGCAAGAAGCTTCAATACGTGAGCGACTCTGTGGTGGCATGGCATGGCGAAGCGGCCCATGCCATTATTGACATGCTGTTCGATTCAACGCGAAACGTATTCTGGATCCTCGGCAAGGAAGGTGTAGAGACATTCGATGTGTCCGCTAAGAAGATCAAGCCGGCCATCCCTGGTGGAAACTTCACCTGCTTTACCCTCACACCCGGCGATAAAGAACTGGTAGTAGGAACCGACGAAGGGTATCGTGTCTTCGATGCAGCCAACCAGCAATCGAAGGGCGAGCCACGAATGAAGCTTCCCTGGCGCGAGATCACAACGGTTGAGCTAATCGACGGCGCACTATGGTTTGGTTCCACGCGGGGTGCCTTCAAGATCAGTCTTCAAGGGAATGCGGATGATCGTGCAGATTACTACGCATCCAAGCGCTGGTTACCATCGGATCAGGTTGTGGACATTGCTGCAGGTCCCGACCATTCGGTGTTGGTTCTCACGACAAAAGGACTTGCGCAAATTGTGTTCAAGGACATGACCTTGCACGATAAAGCCATGTATTTTGAGAAACAGGTCAGGGCGCGTCACATTCGCCACGGCTTCAATGCGACGCTCGGCTATATGACCGACGGCAGCCTGGCTACGGGATCGCTGGAAGACTCAGACAATGACGGACTGTGGACAACCATGTATATGGGCGCCGAAGTGTTTCGATACGCTGTTACAAAAGAGGATGATGCTTTACAGAACATTGAGGAAATGATGGAAGCCATGGAGCGCTTGTATACGATCAATAGGATCAAGGGCTTTCCTTCCCGCTCGTTTGAGCGCCGGGGCTACAAATACGATGATAAGCCGTGGCGTCGCGCCGATCACCCCGAGTGGGATTGGAAGTCGACGACGAGCAGTGATGAAGCGATCGGGCACATTTTTGCCTTTGGGGTAGCCGCCGAGCTTCTTGACGGAGACCTGAAGCAACGAGCCATCACCCTGATTGACTCATTGATGGAGCACGTACTGGATCATGATATGTACCTGGTAGACTGGGATGGCAAGCCTACCGTATGGGGAAGGTGGAATCCGGAATACGTAAACGCGCGTCCGGAAATGGTAGGAGACAGGAAGATCAATGCTTCGAACATTACCGCGATGCTGCAAACAGCGTACTATTTTACCAAGAAGGAGAAGTACAAGGAAAAGGCGTTCGAACTCTTCGGGAAGCATGGTTATTTCAAAAATCTCATGCGTCCCATGTCGCAGGTATCCAGGGCGCCCGATACGGCCGATGATTGGAGCAAGATGCTGTCTGAATCATGGAATCACTCCGACGATGAGATGTACTTTGTAGGGTACTGGGGATTGTACCGTTATGCATTTAATGACACGCTGAAAGCCCGGTTCAAAGAAGCGATCATCGACCATTGGGAAATTGAACGACCGGAGAAAGAAGGCGCTTGGAATATTTTCACGGCGCTCACGGGAACACCCGAATTTGACTTGAATGAAGCTGCCTGGTACCTGCGCGAGCATCCCCTGGACCTGATCCACTGGCGCGTGGAGAACAGCCATAGAAAAGACATTGAACTCATGGAGCCCAACTTCAGAAAGCAGACCATCAAGGAGGTATTGCCGCCGGGTGAACTGCCGGTCAGTCGTCACAATGCTAACCGCTTCGACCTTGATGGCGGCGATGGAACGTCAGAGTATAGTGCCGGTGACATTTGGTTATTGCCATACTGGATGGGGCGCTACCTGAATGTGATTGGCGCACCACAATCAAAGTAAGTGCTTGCCAACCGAGATACGGATCCAATCATGACCACACAAAAGGGAAATCGGCTTGTCTTTCTGGACGCGATGCGCGGCTTCACCATCGCAGCCATGATTCTCGTGAACTTCCCGGGTAACGAAGCGCATGTGTTTGCGCCGCTCCACCATTCCGTATGGAACGGTCTTACGCCAACCGATCTCATTGCGCCGTTCTTTTTGTTCATGGTGGGTATTTCCATTGTGCTTTCTTATGGACGGCAGCGCGACAACGTGACTAAAGGTGAGCTGTATCAGAAGATCTTCTGGCGGGCCGTCAAGATCTTTGCACTCGGCATCTTTCTGAATCTGCTGCCTGATTTCGACTTTTCCGATCTTCGATATACCGGCACGTTGCCGCGCATAGCCCTGGTGTTCCTGGCTTGTGCGTTGTTATTCCTGAACACCACTGCCCGACAGCAGTTCTGGACGGGAGTCGTGCTGCTGGTTGGCTATTGGCTGGCAATGACGCTGATCCCAACGCCTGGGGTAGGCGCAGTGATGCTTGAACCTGGCGTTAACCTGGCCGCGTGGATCGACTCGCAGTACCTGCCCGGTAGAATGTGGCAAGGTACCTGGGACCCTGAAGGTATACTGAGCACTTTTCCGTCGATCGTGTCGGGCATTTCAGGTCTGCTCGCGGGCCACTTGCTGGCCAGTAACCGAACGGCTGCCGACAAGGTGATCTGCCTGATGGTGTGCGGTTTGATTTCTGCTGCGACGGGATATGTCTGGAGCCAGGTTTTTCCGGTGAACGAAAATATCTGGACCAGTTCGTTTGTCCTCGTCACCTCCGGATTCGCTGCGCTGATTCTGGGTGCCGCCTACTACGTGGTGGATATACGCGGTTATAAGAACTGGACCTTTCCGGGTGTGGTATTTGGCACCAACGCCATCAGTACTTTCGTACTGGCCGACATTCTCGCGCTCATCTTTTATGTATTTTCCTGGGGTAGTGCTACGCTGAATATTCATGTCACGTCCATGTTGACAGCCATCGGACTCTCACCAAAGTTGTCGAGTTGTCTTTATGCACTGTTCTTTGTTTGTATTAATTTCATTCCGGCCTATATTCTCTATCGAAAGAAGATTTTTATCAAGGTATGACGTCACTATTCAGATTCAGCTACGCATTTTGTTTCGCGGTACTCCTGATCCCGACATCCTGTAAAAAGGAAACGAATTTTCCTGCAGACAAGATCGCCGTGAAGTGGGAACTGGTGACAAACTTTACGGATAGCACCGATGTATTTCAGGCGAAGTTCACCCTGACGAACCGTGGCGATCAGGCGCTATCGTCCGATTGGAACTTGTTTTTTAATATGGCCCCGCGACCTATTCTCCGGAATCGTGAGCCTCAGGCGGCGATTCTGCACCACATCAACGGCGACTGGTACAAGCTCACACCAGAAAAAGACTTTGTTCTGGCCCCCGGCATGTCAATTGAAATATCCTACCGGGGAACCGAAGCTGTCATCAAGAGTACGGATCGTCCCCTGGGCTTGTACTTTGTTTTTTACGATGGCGACGATAGAAAACAAATTACTGAAGTCACGGACTATACCTTTGCGCCCTTTGCCCAAGCTAACCAGGTCAACCGGCGAAAGGATGACGAGCAGCCGAACCCTACACCGGATTGGCTATACGCGGAGTATCAAAAAGTATCCGGCGTGCCGGACCAGAAGTTGTCACCTGTTGTCCCCACGCCGGCGAAGGTTAAGCGTGGCATCGGTTACTTCGAGATCAATAAGGCCACGGTGATTTCGTCCGACACGACATTTTCGAACGAGGCCGATTTCCTGAAGGAGCGTCTTGAAGAAGTCATCGGTTCTCGTTTGAAGACTTTAACAGGTTCCACCGTTTCATCGCCGGCTCAGTCGTCCATTGTATTTCGAGCCGATCCTTCGTTGACGGACTCATCGCCCGAGGCGTATCGCCTGGTGGTGACCCCTCAGCAGATTGTCATTAGTGCGGCCCATGGAGCCGGTGCGTTCTACGGTGTTCAAAGTCTGCGCATGATGTTTCCGGTTGAAGACTTTAAAACGCGTCCTGCGGCGGTCCGCATCCCGGCAATAACAATTGACGATGCTCCGCGTTTTGGTTTTCGGAGCGTCCAGATCGACGTCAGCCGTAATTTTCAGACGAAGGAGTCGATCAAACGAATGCTGGATCTCTTTGCGCTATACAAGATCAATCGGTTGTTGTTGTACACCACAGAAGATGAAGGCTGGCGTGTGGCGATAGATGGCCTTCCTGAGTTAACTGAAACGGGTGCACAGCGACAACACTGCGAATCCATGCAAGACGCTGTGCTGCATCCGGCCTATGGCTCAGGACCGTTTGCCCGCAAGGACGGAACATTCGGGGCTGGTTACTACACCCGGGAAGACTTCATCGAGATTCTTCGGTATGCGCAGGACCGTCACATCAAAGTCATTCCTGAATTGAATTTCCCCGGTCATGCCCGGGCAGCGATCAAATCGATGGAGGCGCGCTATCAACGGTTAATGGGAGAAGGCAAGAAGGAAGCAGCAGAAGAGTTCAGGCTTATCGATCCCGACGACAAATCCGTGTATCTCTCAGCGCAAGGTTATAAAGACAACGTCGTTTGTGTTGCCCGTGAATCTGTGTTTCACTTTTATGAGAAGGTGGTTGATGAGTTCATCAGGATGTATGACGAGGCAGGACTCACGCTCGATGAGTTTCATACCGGCGGCGATGAGGTACCTGAGGGCGCCTGGACGCAGTCACCCATGGCCACTGCGTTGTTAAAACAGCATCCTGAGGTTGGGGATCCTAAGAACCTGCAGATGTGGTTCTTCAAGGAACTGGTGAAGCGTTTGAAGTCGCGAAACCTCGAGCTTCACGGATGGGAGGAAGTGGCACTGGTAAAGGGAGAGGACGGAAAGTACCATCCCAATAACGAACTGGCTGGCGAAAATGTCGTGCCCTATATCTGGAACAACCTGTTTGATCCCGAGCTAAGCTATCGCCTGGCGAATGCGGGGTTTAAGATCGTGCTCTGCAACGTTTCTAACTTTTACTTCGATCTCGCTTATGACAAAGATCCGAACGAGCCGGGTTTGTACTGGGCCGGTTTCGTGAACGAACGCAATGCATGGAGCTTCGCGCCATTCGACCTCGCGAAGACCACGACGCATGATGCCATGGGCAGGCCGTTGAACCTGGTGTATGCGTCATCAGGCGCCGATAAGAAGGAGGTCGTTATTGAGCGGCTGAAGAAGGAGGCACAACACAATATTCTCGGTGTCGAAGCGCAACTGTGGAGCGAAACGGTAAAGGGCCGTGAGATGATGGAGTACTACGTGCTTCCGAAGCTGATGGGCTTTTCGGAGAGTTCCTGGGCACAGCCACGTATTTGGGAAACGATGGATTCGAAAGCGCAGCGCGAGCAGGTCATGCAGGAAGGCTGGAATGCGTTCGCCACCGCCCTGGGCAAGCGTGAGCTTCCGCGTTTGAGCTATTTGAATGGCGGATACAACTACCGTGTGCCCTTACCTGGCGCGGTTATAGATAAAGGCCTCCTGAAAGCGAACGCTGCCTACCCGGGACTCGAGATCCGGTACACGCTTGATGGTACCGAACCCACGAGTGAGTCCCTGCTTTATACGCATGAAGTTCCGGTTAGGACCAGTGTAACGCTCCGCTGCTTCGACGCGGCAGGTAAGGCTGGCCGCAGTGTCAAACTCAACGGGCCGACGGTGGAATGAATGGCAATCGCTTGCGCAAATTGAAACTTTATTGACGCAAATCGGACTGCAAGTCAGGTACAAGGGTGAATAGCTTTGATTTACACATTAACAACAGCCGTTGAACATGTTCGTTGGGGTAGATTTGGGAGGTACAAACGTTCGGGCCGCAATTGAGGTTGACGGTGTCATTCATTTCCCCAGAAGGAATGCATTTAACACCATGGGTTCTCTGGAGGACACGCTTCAGGAACTTATCGAATTCATCAGACCTTCGGTTCAGCGAGGTGTTAACGGTATCGGTATTGGCGTGCCCTCGGTGGTTGACGTCGAGGAAGGTATCGTATACAATGTGATGAATATTCCCTCGTGGGAGCGCGTTCCCCTGAAACGTATTTTGGAGGATGCATTTTCTGTGCCGGTGCGGGTAAACAACGACGTGAATTGCTTCGTACTAGGCGAGCATCGATTTGGTGTATTGAAAGGTTTTCACAACGTGGTGGGTATGGCATGTGGGACGGGTCTCGGCCTCGGCGTCATTATCAATGATGCGCTATACGTAGGCAATAATTGTGGAGCGGGTGAGATCGGTTTATTGCCGTATCTGGATCATACGCTGGAGTACTATGCCAGTGGAAATTTCTTTTCTGCCTTTCATGGCATGACGGCTATACAGGCACACGAACGGGCCATGAGCCATGACCCGGTTGCCAGGAAGGCGTGGGTGCAATTCGGGACGCATTTTGCGCAGGCTATCAAGAATGTCGTACTGACGTTCGACCCTGAGGCGGTGGTGTTGGGTGGGTCGGTATCCAAGGCGTATCCCTATTTCGCCGAGTCGATGATGGCCGCCTTGAACGATTTCGCCTTTGGTGAATCGATGAGGCGTTTGAAAATATTCCGGTCGCAGAATGAAAATGCCAGTTTACTTGGTGCGGCGGCGTTGCTGCGGGGTCTGAATAGCGAGCGAACGATCTCCTGAGAACTCAGGTTCACCCCAGCATTAAGCTAGTTTACCGGTGGGAGACAGATTGTTACGAGAAGGTTAAACCTTTCGTTTTCTGCGCAAACATTGCCTAGGTTAACGCAAAATGCGCGTAAAACTGGCTGTCGATTGTCGAAATTTAAATAGTTATCTCCGGCGGTCCGTCGCATCGCGCGACGCCCGAGGCGTGGAAGCCGGAATACCCAAACACCCGAACCCTTAAACATTAACCAATACACCACTTATGAGCGTAAACTTTTACTTAAGAAAGTGCTGCCGGGTGACAGGACAATGGGCGCTGCTAACGGCAATGCTGCTGCTCTGTCAACTGTCGGCAAATGCACAAACTGTTAAAGTCGCCGGGCAAGTGACCGACGGCCCTGACGGCAACGGATTGCCTGGCGTGAACGTGTCCATAAAAGGCACACAACTCGGTACCATCTCCGATGCGGATGGTAAGTATTCACTGGACGCAGATGGCAATGCCACGCTGGTATTTTCCTTCATTGGCTACACGGCCCAGGAAGTGAGCGTGAATGGAAGATCGACCATTGATGTGCCACTTGTGGCAAGTGCCGAGCAATTGAACGAAGTGGTCGTAACCGCACTCGGTATCGAGCGCGATGAGCGTACACTGGGCTATTCAATTGCTAAAGTGAAAGGTGAAGATCTGACGCACGTAGCGCAGGAAAACGTGTTGAACAGCCTGGCCGGCCGCGTACCCGGTGTCACCATTAACTCGACCGGCGGTGCGGGTTCTTCCGTACAGGTTACGATCAGAGGTGCAAAGTCGCTGGTTAATGGTAACCAACCGCTATTTGTGGTGGATGGTGTGCCCATGAACAACTCGCTCAACAACATTGGACAGGTGGGCAGTGACAACCGGGTTGACTATGGTAACGCGATCTCCGACATAAATCCCGAGAACATAGAAAGTATCAGCGTACTGAAAGGTGCCAGCGCCGCCGCTCTTTATGGATCGCGCGCGGGTAATGGCGTTATCATCATCACGACGAAGAGCGGAAAGAACGCAAAGGGAATGACCGTAAACGTTTCGTCGAATACCGTTTTTGAAGTGCCTTACAGATACCTGGATATGCACCATAAGTTTGCGTCCGGATACTTGCCATTCACGCCAGACAATTACCCAGGCGGCACGCTGGAGATCGATGAAACATCGGTTGGAGGTGTCGGTTCCGAACTGGACAAAGGCTACAACGCCATCCAGTGGAACAGCCCCACCGACGCAGACGGCAACCGTACGGCTACACCTTTGGTGTCCTACAAAGACAATATAAAGAACTTCGTGAATACGGGGGTTACGTCGACTAACGACGTGTCAATTTCAAATAGCACCGATCTGGTTAACTACCGTTTGAGCTATACGAACATGTCTAATAAGGGTGTCATTCCCGGTTCAGATCTCTACAGAAACGGTGTAGATCTGAATACGTCGATTAAGGTTCATCCCAAACTGCGTCTTGCTACGAATGTGAATTTCACGCGGACGAATTCGAACAACAGGCCTGCCACCAACCGCGGGGCCAATCCGATGCAGTGGGCGTACGCCGTCTCTCCCCACATCAATATCATGGAGCTGCGAGACTACTGGAATGTAGAAGGTCTCCAGCAAAAGACGCAGGATGACAATGCTGGTGAATACAACAACCCCTGGTTCCTCGCCTATGAAGTAAGGAATGCTTTCGTGCGCGATCGCGTGTATGGCAACATGAAAGCAGACTGGAAGATCACCCCTGAATTGACATTGATGGGCCGCTATTCATTGGATACCTACACGGAAACCCGTGAGACGAAGCTGCCCACAAGCTACACCAATCAGGAGCGTGGCGGTTATGGCATCCAGGACATCCGGAACACGGAACGGAACATTGACTTCCTCCTCAGCTACGAGAAAAATCTCAGCAGCTTTCACGTGAATGCGTCCGTAGGCGGAAACAATCGCTTCAACAAGTCAACAGATTCGTATACGCGGACAAAGAGCGGTGGCGGACTCACCGTACCGAATGTGTTTAATGTTAGAAATATCGCACCAACAGACGTGGAGTACGGAAGCTACTTGGGACAAAAGGCAGTTTACAGCGTCTATGGCATGGTGAACCTCGGATTCAAGGACTTTGTCTTTCTTGATCTTACCGCCCGGAATGACTGGTCAAGCACGCTGCCCGAAGAGAATCGATCTTTCTTTTATCCATCAGGAACAATTAGCTTCCTGTTGAATGAGGCTTTCAACATGCCTGCTGCGATCAGCCAGCTTAAGGTTCGTGGAGGTATTGCTAAGGTGGGTAATGACACGAACCCGTACAACCTGGTTCCCGTGATGGATGTTCAGGAAGCATGGGGTGGCACGCCACGGCTTTCGCAGTCATCAACAATCCTGTTGCCAAATCTCAAGCCGGAGATGTCCACTGCATACGAAGGTGGCCTTGATTTCAACCTTTTCACAAACAAGGTGAGATTTGGTGCGACTTACTATTATGTAGAGAACAGGAACCAGATCTTAAACAACTTAATTCCTCCTTCATCCGGGTTTGATAGACTGAATTTCAACGCTGGCCTGGTAGTTAGCAAGGGCTTGGAGTTGACGTTGGGTGTAACTCCGATCGACAAGAACGGATTCCGTTGGGATGCCAATTTGAATTTCACGAAGAACATAACTTCGATTGAAGAACTTGCACCGGGACAAGACAGGTTCACCTTCTGGACGGATGCAAAGGGTGGCGCATGGACTTATGTAGGCGATAGGATCGGCGACATCTATGACAACAAGCTGATAACGGTAGAAGACAAGAACTCTCCTTACTACGGCTACCCCTTGCTGAATGAGGACGGAAGCTGGCAATCTACTGCGGCTATAGATGCCAAGAACAAGATTGGAAATTTCAACCCCGACTTCATCATGGGCATGCAAACCAGTCTTAGCTATAAGCGTTTTACCCTAAGTCTGTCCTTCGACTGGAGAAGTGGTGGAGACTTCGTGTCACAGACCTACCGTTACAGCGAATCCGATCTTAAGTCGCAGCGGTTCCTCGACAACCTGATCAATCCGGGGGGCCGCAGCGGAGACGACTTACGAAACTACCTGGTGGCCAATGCCGACAACCTGATCAGGGAGAACGGTAATAATTTCAATATTGTTGGCGGACCAACGGAAGAATACGGCGGCTTCCCATTTGAAGCTTATGGTACCACGTTCCCTTACGGCGTGTTCAATCCTGGTGTGATTGCAGAGTACGACGACGAAGGTAACATTACCGGATACGTTGAGAACCTGGGCGCTGCGGGAACCAAGATCATCCCTTATGGAGATAACTATCCCTGGGATTTCACCAAGGCTGCAACGTTCGATGCGTCATTCGTCAAACTGCGTGAAGTTTCCCTCGGATATTCAATTCCTTCTTCTTTGACGCAGAAGATCGGCTTGCGCAACGCCAGCTTTTCCGTGTACAGCCGTAACATTATGCTGTGGACTGCGGCCAAGATCGGGGTGGATCCCGAAACCGCCTATCAGCAGGAAACTGGAGCGCAGGGCGGCGGAATTCAATTCAAGCAGGGTATCGAGCGGTATAACGTTAATCCGTGGACAATACCTGTGGGTTTCAAACTTAGTTTCACTTTCTAAATCAGCATCCTATGAAGTTTAAGCATATAAGAAATCTAGGTGCGTCGGCGCTATTTGTAACGATGCTCTTTTCGTGCGACGATCTCACCACTTTGAACGAGAACCCTAACGGTTCGGATCCATCGACGGTAAATCCAAACCTGGTCATGTCGTCCGTACTTACGGAGTCGTCCAAGGCCTATGTGAACCTGGGCTATGGCATCATTGCCGGCGTAATGCAGCACACGCAAAAGGACGGCTGGTTCAGTGATCATAACAACTACGACTGGGCTAACCAAGAGTGGACTAATCACTATATGATCCTGGAGGACAACTTGTTGATGCACGATCGTGCGGTGGAGCTCGGGTATGAATTTCATGAGGGTGTTTCACTCGTAGTAAAGAGCTTCATGTTCGGATTTATCACCGATCTCTGGGGCGATGCGCCATATTCCAGTGCGTTACTTGGCGCGAAGGGGGAAATCCGGCCCGTATTTGATTCGCAGGAGACCATTTATGACGGCATCCTTGCCGATCTTGAACAAGCTAACACATTGCTGTCCAAGCCATCGAATGAGTATGAGGGGATTTCAGATGATGCTGACGTGATATATGGCGGCGACGCATCATTATGGCGCAAGCTGGCCAACTCGCTCGCATTGCGTTATTACATGAGGATATCAAGCAAGAAGCCTGATATCGCAAGGGCAGGCATAGAAAAGATCGCGGGCAATCCGTCTCAATATCCGATCATAGAATCGTCCAACGAAGATGCGGCGATGGCTTTCCCTGGTACAAGTGTTGACACCTCATGGCCGAACACTACCAAGTATGATGCAAGCGAAAGCAATTTTAGCCGTACTAAGATGTGTGCAACGTTGCTTGAAAAGCTGCAGGATCTCAGCGATCCCCGTATTGAAGTGTGGGCAGCTAAGGTGAAAATTCCGCTCAAGGTCGATCCCACACAGCCTCCAAATACGAATAAAATCATGGAAATTGATGGTGTGGAGTACCGCGTGTTGTCGCCTGATGTAGTCGGCACAACGCCGATTAATACAGATCCCGAATACGTTGGTCTTCCTGCGGGAATGTCTGGACTTCCGTTTACCTACAATTTCAATCCTACCAACAATCAGGGGCAATACAATCCGCACGCATCACAGCTGGCAGATATGTATAAGCAACCTTCCGGCGACCTTCTGCTTGCCCGTTGGATCTCTGCTGCTGAAGTGCAATTCATTCTGGCAGAGGCAGCATTGAAGGGCTGGAGTGTAGGCGGTGCAGAGGCTCGCTACGAAGCCGGCGTGCACGCGTCTTTGGAGGCATGGGGTGTTGATGGTGACTACGATGATTACATCGCCGGCGATGGCGTGGCCTATGCGGGTACGCTTGAGCAAATCATGGAGCAGAAGTGGATCGCCAGCTGGACCGTTGCGACAGAGTCATGGTTTGATTATAGAAGAACAGGTCTTCCTGCTTTGCAGGCTGGTCCTGCCGGAAAGCGCACTCAGCTTCCTGTTCGCTTCTACTACATGACCAATGAATTGACGCTCAACCAGGCGAACGCTACCGACGCATTGGGAAAACTTGAAGTGACACCTTATACTCAAGCCGATGGAGAGAACAGTGCGTGGTCAAAATCTTGGGTAATGCAAGGCACCGGTAAGCCTTGGTAGAAAGGTACATCGAATTGGTTTGGTTAGTTAGTTAGTTCATCGGCGGGGCTCTGCGGCCCCGTCGATTTTTTTGAAGGGTATGAACATGATGAGGAAGTACAAAAGGATGATCTGGATATTGTTGCTCGCTGCTGCATCGGTAGGGCTGTACGCCGGATTCATAAGAGAAAGAAGGACATCACAGGATCTTGGAGTAAACCAACATGACCACTCCGATCTGTATCGTGACCAGTATAGTCAGGACGGCGCGATTTTGAACAACACGGATAATGAGGCTTCATCGGCGTCAGTTAAAGCGACGTCAGCACAGGCGTATACCGACGCGCCACGCCATAACGAAGATGGGTTGCCGCACGAAAAATTTCAGGGCATGTTTGAGCATAGCCATGACGGTACTATGCATGCCCATAATCAGGACGTTACGCATATGCCCAGACAGTACCATGCGTCACCCGATCCTGACCGTGTTATCCTGAATACGACAGCAATTCCTGAGAAATCGCTGGCCATGAATTGGCGCACCGATACCACCGTAACGACAGGCTTTGTAGAATGGGCATTGGCGACACCGGGACCTGAGTTTGTGGCCAGCGCGCAACGGCTGCCCGCCACGTTCGAGACGCTTCGCGTCAAACATGGGGAGGAACCAATAATCAAAGCCAATTACTTCTCAGCAATGGTGGATGGGCTGACACCCGGTAAGAAGTATGTCTATCGCGTGGGCAGTGATGCGGGCTGGAGCGAGTGGCACCAGGTACGCATGCCCCGGCCCGACAAACTCGCGTTCATCTATTTCGGCGACGCGCAGAACGACATTAAATCGATGTGGTCGCGCGTGATACGGGAGGCTTACAAGATCACACCCGAAGTTGACTTCATGCTGCATGCTGGTGACCTCATCAACCGGCACGATCACGACCTGGAATGGGGGGAATGGTTTTACGCAGGGAGCTTTATCCATGCGACTATCCCAGGCGTTATGACTCCCGGCAATCACGAATATGGCACCGGTGTCGTACTGTCACCTAACTGGAGACCGCAGTTCAATCTGCCTAAAAACGGACCTAAAGGCCTCGAGGAAACATGCTATTCTGTCAACTACTCGAATCTAAAGGTGATTTCGCTCGACGCCGAACAGATTGATGAGTCTCCCTATTATCTCGAGAAGCAGGCCCGTTGGCTGGATTCCGTGCTTACCCATGATCCCAGAAAGTGGACTGCCGTGACGTTGCACTATCCATTCTTCTCTACTAAACCGAATCGCGACAATGAAAAGCTGCGGGGCAGGTTTAAACCTATCCTGGACAAGCATCGCGTGGACATCGTTTTGCAAGGACATGATCACGCCTACGGTCGCGGCATGGTTAGCAACGTGCCCTCAGGCGCCGGAATAAAGGATGGACAATCGGGAACGATGTACGTGGTGTCGGTTAGCGGCCCGAAGATGTATGATGTTTCGAACGACCCATGGATGCAACGCAAGGCACGAAATACACAGCTCTTTCAGATTATCAGCATTGAAGGCGAGCGGTTGACTTATCAGGCGTTCACGGCTTCGGGTGAACTTTACGACGCCTTTGACCTGGTCAAGGCCGGGAAGAAACCCAACAAGGTCCTTAACCGAATTCCGAATACCCCTGAACGACAGTGATCATGACCAGGGTGAGGAGCCTGCTCGCGCGTTGATCACAACTTGACGGTATTTCGTCCGTCATTTGCGTAATCTTAGAAGCTATCATCGGGTAGGTCGGCTAGCTTTGACCATACTACATCGTACGCCAATGCAAAAATGGCCCTTGTAGGGATACACAAAAACTGAAAACCCCTGATGAGGATCGATTTTACTCCAAAAAGACGGTACAATTATTTTGGCGTACAAGTGTGCATGAAAACAATCGTCGCAACCATTATTTTTTCCTTGTTACTGTTGGGGAACCTTCAGGCACAATTTCGCGCCGGCGCCGCTTTGCGCATCATCACACCCGACCCCTTACTTCCGGTGTCAGGTGGCATTGGAATACCGAAGCCTTCGCGTGAAAAAAAGGGCGACCTGTTCGTTCGCGCCATTGTATTCGAGAAGAACAATACCAAAGTAGCGATCGTCAGCGTCGACAACCTCGGTTGGCCCGCGGCACTCGGCGACCAAACGCGTGCCCTGGTGAAGAACATTCCTGCGCAAAACATACTGATAGGTGCAACGCATACCCACGGCGCACCCGACGCTTATGGCTTTCCCGATGAAACGGGAAAGAGCAATGCCGATCTTGCGTACCTGAAGAAATGCGTAGCGCTGATGGCCGAGGCAATCCAGGAGGCCGATAAAAATCTACAGCCTGCATCGTTGAAGGTCGCTGTAGGAGAGGCAAAAGGAAAGATCGCCTACAACTACTACGCACCCGAGCTCTACGACCCTCGCTGTGGTGTGATTCAGGCAATTGCTGAAACGGGACCGCGAAAGGGGCAACCCATCGCCACCCTGGTGAACTACGCTGTGCATCCTGAGGTACTGGGTTCCGGCAGGGGAATATTGAGCCCCGACCTTTGTGGCCCATTGTATGCACGCATTGAATCCCGCGTTGGCGGCATGGCGTTGTTTATGAATGGTGCGCAGGGCGGAATGGTTACGGCAGATGTGCGATCGGGAAATGGACAGGAAGCCAATACCTGGGAAGAATGCGAGCGCATTGGCAATTTACTCGCCGATGAAGCGCTCCGCCTGGTCGGTAGTGCGCCTGTTGAGAATGATCCTGACCTTGCCTGTAGCGCAAGCGTTGTAACATTTCCGATCGATTCAGAGATCATGCGTTACATTCTGAAAAACTCGCCGCTTAAAATGAAGGCCTCCGCCGACAATACGGTATCTACTGTCGTCAATTATCTGAAGATAGGGTCGGCCCGTGCACTGACGATCCCGGGCGAGGCACTTCCGAATATCGGTTTTTATGTAAAGCGGAAGATGAATACGCCGAAAGCCTTTCTCTTCGGTCTTACCAACGACGCGTTTGGGTACATGCTCACCAGTGTCGACTTCAACAGTTTTAAACGATATGACTATGTGACGCGCACCAGCCTTGGCGAAAAGACCGGGGACATTTATGTAGCGGAGGCACTCAAGCTGGTGGAGAGCCATCCATAGAATGCTCAAGTGGAATTTGCAGGCGAATTCCGTCAGTAATCAGCAGCCTTGAACATTGCTGTTGGCAATCGGATCACCGTAGTAACGCATAAACAAAACCAAATAGAAAGTATGAAGAATTTTTCGACCGTGTGTTTCACCCTTGTCTTTTTTACGATGCTGTCGCCAGCACTTGCCCAGGCGGTGCGACCTGAGACTGCGCTACAGGAATATCTGAAGCTGGAAGATAAGCGATATGAATGGTCGGTTCGCGATACTTATTCAGTCGGTGACGTACAGGCATCAAGCATCCTGCTCACGTCCCAGCAATGGCACGAATACATTTGGACGCATGAACTGATCATCCTGGTGCCTAAAGAGGTACAGTTCGATGGTGCGTTGTTGTTCATCAACGGTGGAAGCAACAAGAAGGGTGTTCCCAACTGGGTCAAGCGCGATGATGGCATGGTGACATCGCTCGCCGAGCTGGCCACGAAAAACAAAGGTATCGTTGCCATGATCCGGCAAACACCCAATCAGCCCCTCAATGGAGATCTCACGGAAGACGCCCTCATCTCTTATACGCTGCACAATTTCAAGAAGGACGGCGACTATACCTGGCCACTGTTGTTCCCTATGGTAAAGAGCGCGGTGAAAGCGATGGATGCGGTTCAGGAGTTCGCCCGCACGAAGGCGAATGTGAAGGTAAATCGATTTGTTGTTTCGGGCGCGTCCAAACGCGGTTGGACTACCTGGTTGACGGGTGCAAGCGATTCGCGCGTGGCAGCCATTGCGCCAATGGTAATTGATATACTGAACATGCCAGTGAACCTTGAGTACCAAGTAAAGATGTTCAAGGGCTATAGCGAACAGATTGAGGATTATGTGAAGCTCGAAATTCCGCAAACGGCTACGTCAGAGAAGGGCAAGGCCATAACAACGATGGTCGATCCCTATTCGTATCGCAAAAAACTTACGATGCCCAAGATGCTTTTCATGGGCACCAATGATGAGTATTGGACCGTGGATGCAGTGAAGCACTATATTGACAGTATCCCCGGCAAGAATTTCATTCATTATGTACCCAATGTCGGGCACGACCTCGGGGACAAGAAGCAGGCGTTGACAGCACTCAGTGCGTTCTTTGGTGAGACGATTGCAGGCAAGCCCTATCCGGAACTGACACCCAGCATCACCTATTCGACCAAGGGAATTATCCTGAAGATCAAGGCTTCACCGGATGTGCTCACAGGTGTTTCAATCTGGTCCGCAGATTCCGACGATACGGACTTTCGCGACAACAAGTGGAGTTCGAAAGAGGTGACGATCAAGAAGAAATCGAATATCGTGACCGTTGTACCGGCGTATCCTGCCTCGGGTTATCGGGCGTTTTACGTCGATCTCAAGTACAAGGACCCGAATGGAGGGGAGTATACGGAGAGCACGCGGATGTTTTTAGCGGACACGGATGAGGTGTTTGTTAGATAATTAATAATTAGTAATGAGTAATTAGTAATTGGGGGACCCCTTTCGGGGTCTGGAACTTTAGAATTTAAAAGATCGGAATGATGAAGGTGTTGCTAAATGCGAAGGCGATGCGCTGGGTGTGGGTGGGTGTTTTTGTTGTGGAAGCTTTTTCAGTCGCTGCGCAGGAACGGGCCATTGAGCTAAGGCGTAAGTTGTTGGATCCGAATGGCGACGTGATGGTAGCGGCACATCGTGCGGCGCATGCCCTGTATCCAGAGAATTCCATTGATGCCATTCGCGAGGCAATCCGACTCAACGTCGACATCATTGAAATTGATGTGAAGGTATCAAAAGACGGCGTGCCCTTTCTTATGCACGACCGGACCATGGATCGCACCACCAACGGCA
This sequence comes from Chryseolinea sp., assembly GCA_035489615.1. Lineage (GTDB taxonomy): Bacteria > Bacteroidota > Bacteroidia > Cytophagales > Cyclobacteriaceae > Chryseolinea. The sequence goes on along the minus strand of DATHKA010000401.1, from coordinate 1,191 downwards.
AAGGCGATCCTGAGGAGCTTACCTGGGATGCGTTGCAGCGTTTGAGCATCGTCGATAAAGGAAAGGTAACACGGTTGAAAATACCGTCACTGGAAACGGCCCTCAATGCCGCGCACGGCAAGGTTCTCGTCGACCTTGATCTGAAGACAGACCGCATAGACGATGTCATTCGCATCGTCGAGAGGACCGATATGCAGGACGATGTACTGTTTTTTGACAGTGACTTTAGTGTATTGCAAAAAGTGCAGAATAAGAACGCAAACTTTATGATCATGCCGCGTGCCTACAGCGCGGCGCAGGCAGACTCAGCCATCATGCTGTTTGATCCGCCCGTCGTGCACATCGACTTTGACTGCTACACGCATGAAACCATCGGTATGATAAAGGGAAGTCTCGCCAGGGTATGGATCAACGCACTGGGAGAACCCGATGAGGATATTAAGAGCGGAAAACCAAAGAGGGCGTTGAAGAAGCTTCTCTCCAATGGCGCGAATGTTGTTCAGACGAATGAACCCGCATTGCTCATCATGGCTTTGAAGAAGAGTAAAACAGAAGCCTATGACTAAAATGTGGATGCGGTATCATATTTACGGTAGCCCATGCGTTGCCATTGTCTTTGCACTGTTGTTGTGGACGTGCACGAACGAAGGACCAGTCCAACCGCCTTATGATGATAACCTTGTATTTCCATACCAGACAGAGCACGTTCACGGTTCAACGATCGTTGAGCTTCCCAATGAAGATTTGCTGACTGCGTGGTTTCAGGGCTCGGGCGAACGCTGGGCAGACGATGTGCGGATCATGGGAGCAAGATTGATCAAAGGCGACACTACCTGGTCGACGCCGTTTCTGATGGCGGATATCGACGGCTTCCCGGACATCAATCCCATTTTGTTTATGGATCACAACAAGCGTCTGTGGCTGATGTGGTACCCGGTACTGGCGAACCAATGGGAAACTTCCATACCCATGTATCGACTGAGTGAAAACTACGATGCACCAGGTGCACCCCAGTGGAACTGGCAGGATGTACTGTTCGTGAAGGCGGGAGACAAGACCGAACGCGGCATTCAACCGAATGACCAGTTCGTGAAGCAGGTGGACGAGCAGCTTAACGCCTATGAAGCGTACCTCAACACGACGTTGAAATCTGCCATGGGCGACAGTGCCTGGAGCCAGGTGATGCCCGAG
>DATHKA010000400.1:0-2948 GCA_035489615.1 Chryseolinea sp. | reverse complement strand
CTTCATGGCGTATAGCGGTCGGGTGATCGAGCGCGCGAACATCATGGCGAGCAGTGTGGCAAGTGCGACTACACAGATGCCCGCGTAGACAAAGATACTGACCATGTCGGCGGAATCGCCATACGCTTCTTCCGCGTCAATCTTAGTGATCAGGGCAATGTTCGTGTTGCCGATCTTGCGTCCCGTTTGCAGCGTGCGCTGGCCACGGTAGTCTTCCGCCTCGGGCACGGTAGCTTTGTCTTCAAACAGCGGAGCGAATGCGGCCACGGCCTTGTCGACGGGATCTCTGAGCAAAATGGCGGCCGTTGTATCATTTTTGAACGGACTGATCAGCGCGATTTTCCTCGACATCGGATCCTGGCGCGCGAGTATCACTTCGCCGGTCGTGCCCAGGCCCTGATAATTCTTCAACACCTTATAGGGTATACTGAGATTTAACTTTACAATCACGAGTTGCTTTACACCGGACGTGTCCTTGACTGCGCCAGCCGCGTAAGTAAAATAGTTTTTCGACTTCTTGTCCCGGAGAACGGAGGAAAAGTATATGCCGTTCTTCGCTCGATCAAATGTGACGCCGTCCGGATCGATGAAGTTGCCACTGACAGTTGGATCAGTGGAAGCGAGGATGGCGCCTGTAGGAGAAGTCACCATGATATCTTCGACACCCAGCAGGTATTTTTGTTTGGTCAATGCACTGGCCAGTACGTGGTCGGTCGATGCCGAGCTGAGCACGGTATCGCCTGCCCCCGGAGGAGGTCCCATGAGTGACGTGAGATCAGCTCCCCCAGACTCGGAGGCTGCATTGTTCCCGGACTTGATCGCGTCGGAATTCTGCAACACCTGAATGGCCGTTGACGCCCGTTCAAAGAAAGTGTTGAAATATGCAGCCCGGTTGTCGGCAATTACCCCAAGCGTTGCGGCAAATTTGTCCTGCGTGTTCTTTCGATGATAATCATAGCTGAAAAAACTGATTGCTGCAATCGCCACCAGCGACACAGTCATGATCAGCAGCGTGACCTTCGTACTAATATTGATGCTCTTCATCATAATTACCTGATGCTTTGCTATTGCTGTTTCTTAATCTTATCGGAGATGAGCTTTCCTGCTTCCTCCACAAACTTCTTCTGATCTTCCGATATCCGCGTAAACGATGCGAGTTCGATCACGCCATCCACCGTACCATTCTTCTTGATCGGCACGATCAACAAAAATTTAGGATAGGCGCTTCCCAGTCCTGACACGATCTTAACATAGCCTTCGGGTATGTCGTCAACAAAAAGGGTATTGCCAGTGACTACCGCCTGTCCGAGGAGTCCTTCGCCGAATTCAAATGAGATCTCGGCACTTTCCCCCAAGCCGAGTGCGTACCCGCTTTCAAGGAAGATGTGGCGTTTGCCGTCAACCTCGCGCGGGAGATAAAGTGCCCCTTGCCCTGCCTCCAGCTCTTTGGCGATGGAGTGGAGTGATTTCTCCAAAATCTCCTGTTGTGTGCCACCGCTGTTAAGGATCGAAGTGATGCCGGATAAGCTGATGGTGGTCTTGTTCGCGTTCTCCGCCTCCTGCTGGGCAACGTTGGCTTCCAGCTCGCGATCTTTATACACGATCAATTCCGTGCGATATCGCAGCGCCATGATCAGGGCTATGCAGCCCAGGACAAATGTAATCGCCAGCGCGATATACACGGGACTGAATGCCACACCATAACCACTGCTCAAACGCAACTCATAGGGCAGCGAGTAAACTAAGTAAAACGATACGCCTATGCCCAACATGAAGAGCGAGGCGAGTAGTAACGATAACTTGTACCGATCGCTAAAAATGCCTGTCATCTGTATTGTTTGTCTAGTTCCTTTAATACTTCAACGATCTCATCTATTCTCATGACGTGATCAATTTTTGTTACCGCCAGCGCAGCCTTGGGCATGGTGTCGATCATGCATTCGGTTGGCTCCTGGACGATGGTGGTTCCTCCGCGTTGATGAATGTGTTTCATTCCCAACGCGCCGTCCTTGTTTGCCCCCGACAGCAGAATCCCCAGCAGCTTCTCCTTATATACAAAGGCGCACGAGCTGAGCGTGATATCGATGGCTGGCCGTGAGTTGTTCACCATTTCTTCAGTTGATAAGGCGAAATTGTTTCCCAGTTCCACCGACATGTGATAGTTGGCTGGCGCGAGGTATACACTTCCTTTCTTTATTGTTTCTTTATCGTTCGGTTCAGTTACCTGCACCACACTCTTTATTGACAGCGCTTCCACGAATCCGTTCCTCACGTGCTTCAATCGATGAAGGCACATGATAATGGGCAACGGGAATCCTTTTGGCAACTGTGACAATATCTTCACCACTCCCTGGAAGCTGCCTGCCGACCCACCGATAACAACGGCTTTGTAGCTGTTATTTAGGTTGATTTTTTTCATTGTCGATCAACGGCTTCCTAGTCCTTAATTTTCTTATAGATTTTCTCTTCGTTATTCACCACAATGAAGCGGTTGGCATAATCGCACCAGATCAAGGACTCTTTCGATCCGATGGCGAGATATCCATATTTAAATAGGCTTTCGTGGAATTTCTTCAATACTTCGTTCTGCAGTGCCTGGTTGAAATAGATCATCACATTCCGGCACAAGACCAGGTCGAACTTGTTAAAAATATCTCCCGTTACGAGGTCATGACGGCGGAACGACACATTCGATAGCAATTCCTTATCGAAGATCGCCTGCCCGTTTTCTTCGCGATAGTACTCCTTAAAGGTGCGCGTACCCTGGAACCTGATGTAGTTCTTCTCGTTCAGCTCCATATTTTTAATAGGGTACGATCCGGTCTTCGCCTTGTCCAGGATGTTCACGTCGAGGTCGGTGGCGATCACCGTAACATCGTGGTGGATGCCCATCTCCTTGAGCATGATGGCCATTGAAAGCACTTCTTCGCCCGACGAGCAGCCCGCAT
>DATHKA010000399.1:0-12823 GCA_035489615.1 Chryseolinea sp. | reverse complement strand
CCAACGAGTTGACGAGGAGGTCGCCGGTGATGCACTCGCGGCTTATCTGTGGTTGAAAGTATCCGGCGGTAGCAAAAAGCAACTCATTGTTTGTCAGTTGCCAGGTTAGATAGGCGTCAAGTATCCCGAGCGTGCCAGTATTCGTGCTTCCGCGTACCGCACTGAAACTATCTTTACCAAGATTATCATACTGCACCGTGAGCGCATAACTAAGTTTGTCATAAGGTCGTCCCTTGAAGCCGAAACGAGCCCGGCGCACCAGGAAGCCCAATCGATCCTGGACCGGTTCCAACGGGCCGTTGTCAACCTTTTGGGTTTTTTCGCCCATCGAGTACGTTGCCCACAATTGCATTTGCGCCGTTGGCTGAACAAATTTAAAAAGGCTGTCAGGCTTCATCCAGTAGCTTTCCTGTGCCCGTACGCTGGAAAAAAGAAAAAGGCACCCGATAAGAACGAGCTTGATTCTTGATCCCATAGCTTAGGCCGGATGAGTTGCATGACCAATGACGCTGACTTTGTGACCATTGAGAGGGCCGTTTGCCAGATCGTTGGACGGAGACGAGATCAACGGCAGGTTTAGCCTGCGCGCCTGACGATTGTAAAGATCAACTGCCATGGCCTCGTCGGTGATGTGGTAGCGGGCACCGATATACTTCGTGATCATTCCCTGGTCATCTCTTACGGGCACAATAGTGGCATCCACCCAGTAGTGCGTACCATCTTTCGCGCGGTTCTTTACGATACCTTGAAATACTTTACCTGTCTTGATTGTTTCCCAGAAGACGCGAAATAATTCTTTGGGCATGTCCGGATGACGGAAGACGTTGTGGGGCTTACCGATCAGTTCTTCGCGATGGAACTTGGAGACCTCGCACAGCTTGTCGTTGACAACCAGGATCGTTCCGAACGGATCTGACTCCGAGAGGATAGTCGTTAGGGCGAACACACGCTCACGGACCTGAAGGTCATCCTGAATCTTCCTGGTGTCTGTCATTTGCCGCGCCATCTGTTCCTGGGTGGCGGACAATTCTTCCATATTTTGACGCATTTCTTCTTCTTGTGCCTTCATTTCTTCGGCCATCTGCTGACTCTGTTGTAACAGGCTCTTGGTATGCTCGTTCACCTGAACCGTGGCGATCGTGCTGGCGATACTCTCTGCTACCTTTTCAACGAAAGCAATCTCGTGTGCTCCGAACGATTTGAAAGAGGCCAGTTCGAGAACGCCAAACACTGACTGATCCGTAAGTAAAGGTACAAGAATAATGGTTCGCGGTAAAGAATGACCTAGGCCAGACGTTATTCGTACGTAGTTTTCCGGCACCTCCCGCAAATGAATGGTTTGACGTTCCATCACGCACTGACCCGCCAGGCCCTCACCAAAATTTATCTTTCGATTGATGTATTTCTTTTTATCGTAGGCGTATGCGGCAACCAGCTCCAGCTCTTCTTTCTCGAGGTCCGATACAATAAACAAGGCACCCTGATTGACTTTCATGTATTTTACGAGCTCCTTAAGGATCTCGTCTGCCAGTTCCCTCGTGTCACTATTGTTTCGCCGCAGCACGTCGCCCATCTTGGCCAACCCTTCATTTGCCCAATCGCGCAAGCCCTTCTCGCGTTCTGCTTTTTTCAGGCTATCGCGCATCACCAGTAGTTCGGTGCCGAGGATGTCTTCCTGGCTCAGGGGTTCAAACTTTTGCTCAAGGTCGCCTTTACCGATCTCCCGGGCGAAGGCGGTATAGGTCTTGAGTCCATCAACAAGCTGGTTAAGCGAGATCGTCATGTCGCCAACTTCATCCTTGCGGCTTGTTTCCACCTGATCCACCTGTCGCCCGAGGGCAAGTTCTTTCAGCTTTTCTTTGATTGTGATCAGTGCGTTCGAAAGCTGTCGGCTAAAGTAGAAGGCAACGGTCATACCGGCCGTGAGGACAATGAGAGCCAGCGTAACAAAGAAGATGATGATGCTGGTAATTTGTGTGCTCAACGCATCTTCTTTAGCTACTATCGCCGCTTCGATCTGATCCGTATAGAAGCCGGTGGAAATGACCCAACCCAGTGGTTTGAACAGCCTTGAATATGAAATCTTGTTAAATACTTCTTCGGTGCCCGGCTTCCGCATCACGTACTCAACATAGGCTTCGCCGTTAGCGTTTGATAGTTCCGCTCTGACCTGGTAGATGTTTCTGCTGTTATACTTCTCTACATTGTACTTAGAGTCGTCCAACACCTGGCCACTCAACTCGGGCTTTTCGGCATGCATCAGCATAGTTGGGTAGGGGAGCTTGTTATCGGTTACCCAGAAGTAACCTTCTCCTTTATCAAACCTCACGCGCGACAATTCGTCGAGTGTAACGTTCATGGCATCCACGGCGTGGAATGCAGAATCCCTGGCCGACTGATGACTAACTTCAACAATGCCATAGGCAATGTCGGTAATGTGTTTGAGGTAGAGCTTGAGCTTATTTAGCTCATCTGTACGAAATTCCTCGATATCGGCTCTCGCTTCTTTCTGAATGCGATAAATCGACACAAAACCTACAAGTGCGGGTGGCACAATCAGCGCCAGTGAGATCATCAGGGTGATCTGTTGTTTCAGATTCAAGTTGAATTTCTTTTTCATATGCGGCACTTTTCTCCAGCAGAGTAAAGATAGGCCGCGCGTGGTCGAACGACAGGTACCGGAGCAGAGCGGCATGCGGTATTCTCGACAGGGCGCTGTTAAGTGTCAAAGCAAGCGTGTTTTGTTGCGATGAATGGAGCTATAACAGGGTGACTGTCGCTCGGTGTCCCTCACACCGCGCCGATTCCGAAGGAGAATATCTACGGCGCATTAATTCCAACGCATGCCCGTTTGCAACACAAAGCACCCGTATGCATCTGAGCTTTCCATGATATCATGGCAGGGAACGGGGCCGTTCCTTAAACGATTGTGTTGATTACAGCAGCCGCGTTGGACGGACGTTAGTCTGTATTTTATACAAGATTTATTCACGTGTAAGGTTTTTCAGCAATGTAGATCGAACGCGCCCTGCCACCTGCAAACTATTTCATTTGTCGGAAAACGAAGAGGCCGCCTTGTAAAAGACAGCCTCTTTTGAATTTGCGCTGCATGAGGGGCGTTACTTCTGAAGCACCATCACACCATTCATCAAGACCGGTATATCCTCGCTGCCTTCAATGCTATATACCTTTTGGATACCTTCAACCACGTCCGCTTTGTCCATCACCTCGAAGAATTCATACCTTCCTGTGGACTTATCGAAGCAAAGTACCCGATCCTCAACGGCAATAAGGCCCATGTTTTTATCACCTTCGCTTGTTCTCATGGGATGGTTAGGAGTTGCCTTCAAAGTCTTTGCAGAAAGCCGAATATTTATGCCTTCAGATTCGTCAGCCCTGGAGGCAAGAACGAGCGTCAATCGCGTTAAGGCATAGTTCTTTGCTTCGTGCGCAATCACCTTCGAGACGGTGACTTCAGCCGATTGATTTGAGGCATCAACGGTAATGATCCGATCTCCTTTCATCAAAGAAGCCAGGTTCTTGGTTGAACCATTGCTGAGTGTTACGACCTGATCACCTGGAAAACATATATCATTTCCATATGTGGCCGACTCCTTAGCTAAATCTTTACCCTGGTTAAGACTTTTGTATATCTGATAACCAAGTTCTTTTGAAATAATGTAACTGAGCTTAAGCACGAAGTTCTTTTCAGTTTTGTCGATGGCGTGTATGTCTTCGAAATACTTTTCCCACACCTTCGCATCAGCTGTGAAGTTTGGCAACAGCGCCTTGTAGACGGTACTCTTTTCGTTCGTGTAGAAAATAAGAATACCGAGTTGCTGCATGCCGTCCTTGGCAATTAGGTTGTACAGGTCGATGCGCTTTTTAAGCCCGTCGTCGCCCGTTATGAAATACGGCTTTCGCATCTCGTACCGGTCGAGAATGTACGTATTGTCGAACTTGGCGTAGGTGTCCTCGTCGAGGTTCTTAATGGCGAGGGTTTTCGCCTTTTCATATTCTTCCATCTTCAGCGGTCGGGGATTGGCAACATCCTGGCCATTGGCATTTAACGAAAGGAGTAATATGAAGGGCAGGGCAAAAAGTTTTTTAACAAGATTAGGCATTACGGTTTAGGTTAATGAGTTTGTTAAGGCTGCAGATCGGGTGATTTATCTTTGATCACTCCCTATCTATCATAGGAAATGATACGGTTACGATACTTGTTTAAATGCCTGGGCAAACATTTCCATCTCTTCCATGGTGCCGATGCTCACACGACACCATTCCTTGCCTGCAAATTTCCAGGGACGCACGCCAACGCTGCGCTTCATCATCTCTTCACTGAATCGAACTGATTCCATATTGAGAGGGAACATCACGAAGTTGGTGGTCGAGGGTATGTACGTATACCCTTCTTTCTTCAGCAGGTTGTAGAGGAACTCCTTTGATGCCGTGGTTTTCTTGAGCGCGTCAGTAAGAAACTCGGTATCCTGATATGCGGCCAGGGCAGCCGCACCTGAGGTAGCCGATATACAGGCAAATCCAGCGGTATGAGGTTCGGTCGCCTTTACGAATTCGGGCTGCCCAATCACGTATCCTACACGCAGGCCGGCGAAGCCATAAAGTTTAGAGAACGTTCTTGCCACCACAACATTCTGCCCTTTCTTTACGCATTCCATAAGTGTGGTACCCTTCGGATCGGCAGTGTAATCAATGTAGGCCTCGTCCACAAACACCAATACCTTCTTTGACACGCGCTCGCAGAATGCTTTTAACTTAGCGGTATCCACTTGCGTGCCCGTGGGGTTGTTTGGATTGCAGATATAAACCATCACCGTTTTATCGTTGATGCGTTTCTCCATTTCATCGAGGTCGAGTTTGTATTCGCTTGTGAGCGGTACTTTTATCCATTCGATGGATTTAAGCGCTGTGGCCTTTTCCGGAAGATCTTCATAGGTGGGGTCACCCGTGATGATATTACCTCCCTGTTTGGCGAGGTACAGTGCTGTACCGTGAAGCAGTGGCGAAGAACCTGCGCCGAGTACTACCTGTTCAGGACTTACGCCCTCGAAGGCGGCTATTTTTCCCTGCAATTCGAACAGCGAGTTGAAGGGATATTGATAGCACTTCGCCATGGCATCGACGATTGCTTTTTTGGCTTTTTCGGAGGGGCCAAACGGATTTTCGTTGGCAAATAGGCGAGTCTTCGGATTGGGGAACTCCGCGAGTAAAACTTCTTCGCGAACGGTCGACGAGTACGAAAGGCCTGTCGGAGCCTTGGCGGTCGCGCGATTAAAGACGCCTGGCACGAGCGTGGCTCCTCCGGCCATCAGGGCGCTGGTCCGAATCCAATTGCGTCTGTTCATGTGGTGGTTCATATTGAGGTTGGGTTGATTATTTCTTTTGGGTCGGGTACTCCAGGGTGTTCCCGGTGGCGCGTGCGTATACCGAAGTTACAGCTTTGCGTGCAGATTCAAAGGCACCTGCCATCCATGCGTTCAGGTACGTCGTGTGCTCTCCGGCGAAAAATACGTTCTCATCGGGCTTTTCAAAAGCCTTATATACGGTGTCGCGCGTCTCGGCTGTATAGACCGCCCAACCCCCGAGGCTGTAAGGCGTGAGGTGCCAGCTGACGGAGAATGATGTCTCAAATTCCTTCGGATACTGCGGATGAATAAGTGACCCCGTATCGAGAGCCAGTTTCTCGCGTTCCTTTGGATTAAGAACTCCAGTACGCATAGCCTTATCGTTGAAATTGTAATAGCCGATCAGCACGCCTTTCTTCGAGAGATAGTCATTGGAAGGATAAAATACCTGCGTGATTTCGTTGTTGGTATGTGTTATGCCTCCGTAGATGTTTTCATCTTCTTCCCAAAAACGTCGCTTGAACTGCAAGCCTATCTTGCCCGTAGCGATGTAACTGGCAAAGTCGATCGCCCTACTCACCTTAGACGAAAAATTGTGGTCGATGTTGCTTAATACAGGCAGTGGAGCAGTACAAATGCAGTAATCGCCCGTCACCGATTTGGTTCCGTTTTTGGTCTTGTAGACAACCTCCACGCCGGTAGCTGTATTCTTGATGGAACTCACGTCGGCGCCGAAGAGAGGCTTAGTTACCAGCTTTTGTTCAAGGGCCTTCGCGATGTTGTCCATGCCACCCCTGGCTTGAAACATCGTCATCTGCAATTCGTACGTGTATTCAGGTACATGGTAAAAGTCGGGATCCAGTAAACCGGAATGAATAATGTCCTGAAAGCTATGGGCATTCGCAATTTTTCCGGCACGATCGCCCGCACCCGGTGGTTCGCTATAGCCGCGCCGCGCTGAAGCCCTATATAATTTGTCGATATCAAGGCCACCTTCGGCACGAAGATACTCCACCACCTTCTCAGTATCTTCCTGGTTCATGCCGATGTCAAGCTTGCTCTGATCGATTGCTTTGGCAAGCAATTCGCTCGTGTATCCACGCACATCGTTGTGAATTTCGCGCGCGCGAATCTTTCGATTCGAGAGTGGTCCATTTCCTTCTGCATAGAAGTAAGTACTCTCGTTTATATTGTTATAGACTTCAAGGGGCACCTGGAGCTCGCGGCAGTAGTGCAGGGTAAGCTCATGGTGATGCGGAATGCGCGAAGGCCCCGCGTTGAAATACAATCCCTCGTCGAACGTGGCTTTTTGCTGCGTGTGATTGAGCTCCGTGTTTGTCGAATTGCGTCGTACACTCCAGCAACGGCCACCCACACGCTCTCGTGCTTCAAGCAGCGTATACGTATAACCCAGCTTAGCCAGTTCGTAAGCAGATGCCATTCCTGAAAGTCCGGCGCCGATAATGACGACGTGTTTAGACTTCGCCTGCGGTGTTAGCTTAAAAGCGTGAGCAGGCGCAGCGGGGATCATACCCAGTGAAAGCATCGCGGGATAGGCGAGGGCCGTCTTTTGAAGAAAGCTTCGCCGCGTAAGTGCGTCCAAAGTAAAAGGCGTTAGTTCAGGAAACTACTTTAATATAGGTGCTTTGCGGAAGGATGAAAAATTAAAACCGGCGTTACAAGTAAGTAAATTTCCGATAACGATTGTAATGACCGGGCAATACGGACGGTTGAACATTTTGTGGTTAAACTCACGTTTGTTGAGCTTCAACCCAAAAGGTGCTACCTTGTCCTTACTATGAAGACTATCCCTGGATTCATTCGAACACTCGTTGCGGCAATGTGTTTGAGTCTCACAGCCGCTACGTGCAGCAAGGACTCGGAAGAAGAAGCCTGCGCCGAACGGGAAATAGAGGACTGCCTATGCACCATGGAATACAAGCCAGTGTGCGGCTGCAATAAGAAGACGTATGGAAACGCGTGTGATGCCTCGTGTCACGGCATCGATGATTATACTGAAGGCGCCTGCCCGGAAGAGTGAAGCGCTACTCGAGCGCCTTCACACCGGGCAATTCCTTGCCTTCAAAATACTCGAGCAACGCACCACCACCTGTCGATACATAGCTTACCTTATCGCTGAAGCCCAGCTGTGCGACAGCCGCTGCAGAATCGCCACCACCAATCAATGAGAAGCCGCCCTTCTCAGTGGCTTTTACCACGGCTTGTGCAATAGCGCGGGTACCCGCAGCGAACTTCTCCATCTCGAACACACCCATCGGGCCGTTCCAGAGTATGGTCTTAGACGACTCGACGGTCTTGCTAAACACGGCAATGGCTTGCGGACCAATGTCGAGCCCCATCCATCCATCTTTGATGGAATGATTGTCGGCAACTTCCGAATTAGCATCGGCTGCAAACTTGTCAGCAATAATAGAATCTATCGGAAGAAGGAATTCCACACCTTTCGCCTTGGCTTTTTGAATTAACTCTTTTGCGAGGTCAAGCTTGTCTTCCTCGACGAGCGACTTGCCAATGTTGCCGCCAAGCGCTTTGAAGAAGGTATAGGCCATGCCGCCCCCGATTATAAGGTTGTCTACTTTGTCGAGCAGGTTTTCGATGATAAGAATCTTGTCGCTGATTTTTGCCCCGCCCATAATCGCGGTGAAAGGCTTGGCTGCCCGCTTGATCACATTGTCGGCATTCTTCAATTCCGCGGCCATGACATAGCCCGCGCATTTTTCTTTGAAGAATTGAGCAACGATAGTGGTAGACGCATGTGCGCGATGTGCGGTTCCAAAGGCGTCGTTTACATACACGTCGCCATGCTTCGACAACTTTTCAGCAAAGCCCTCGTCGCCTTTCTCTTCTTGTTTATAAAAACGAAGGTTTTCGAGCAGCAATACTTCGCCGGGCTTCAATGCGCCGCTAAGCTTGTAGCTGTCTTCACCAATACAGTCGGAAGCAAACTTCACCTTAACACCCAACAATTCCTCCGTCTTGGCGATCGTATGTCTGAGTGAATATTTTTCTTCCGGACCTTCTTTCGGACGCCCCAGGTGAGACATCAGTACGCAGCTTCCGCCGTCCGCCAGAATCTTTTTCAGTGTCGGTATCGTTGCGCGGATGCGGTTGTCGTCCGTCACTTTAAAGCTTTTGTCGAGGGGCACGTTGAAATCCACCCGGATGAGGGCACGTTTGCCACTGAACTTGATGTCGTCAATAGTCTTCATTATTTATTGTTTCGTTGTTTGACCGATGAAAGTTAGGAAACTGTCAGGCGATTGGCCTACTACGTCGTAGCAAAAATATCGATATCTTCCTTTGGGCCTAAATCTGTCCCCGGTAAGCTATTTCCTTGTTCTTAGGTCCTTTGACGTAGATCTTTTTTGCAATGACGTACTGGCGAAAGTGAATTTTCGACGGGCGCATTTGGGTCAGTCACCAAAGCATATACCCAACCCTTTCGCGGCCTGCACCACGTAAGAGTCTGTGTTAACCCCGTTGTATTCCTCGGTGGCCTCATCGAGCGTGACTGATGTGACATGGTTGTTTCGAAATGCCACCATGCGACCAAATTCGTGTTGGATCACCATTTCAAACGCTTTCACGCCGAACAAGGTGGCGAGCACCCGGTCAAATGCAATGGGGCTTCCACCGCGTTGAACATGTCCGAGTACAGTCTCGCGAATGTCGGCCGGGCAGCCGGCCTCCTTGAGTTGCCGCGATAGTTCATAGGCTACGCCGCCCAGTCGCACATGTTCCGATCCTTGGTCGCCGGATGTGGAGGTCAGGCTCGAAGCAAGGGCATGTGCACCTTCGGCGATCACGATGTTGGCAAAGCCCTTTCCACCGTCGTATCGTTCAGCAATGCGTTTAACAACCTTATGGATGTCGTAGGGAATTTCAGGAATCAGGCAGATCTCGGCACCTCCGGCAATCGCGGTATGCAAGGCGATCCATCCTGCGTCGCGTCCCATCACTTCCATGATCATAACCCGGTGATGACTTTCCGCGGTCGTCACGAGCTTGTCGAAACTGTCGGTAGCGATCTGTACGGCCGTCTGAAAACCAAACGTCATGTCAGTGGCACACAAATCGTTGTCGATTGTCTTCGGTACACCAATGATATTCACACCCTTCTCGAAGAGTATTTTTGATATGCGCTGTGAACCATCACCGCCGATGTTAATGACGGCATCGATGCCGAGCGCCTTCAGCTTTTCGACGAGTTCGTCTGAACGATCCTCGTACTTCACCGTGCCGTCGGCCTGACGTACGGGAAACTTGATGGGGTTGTCCTTGTTGGTGGTCTTTAAGATGGTTCCGCCGATTACGTGAATACCAGCGGCCACTTTGTTCGTGATCTCAATAATCTGCTGAGGCTCCTTCAATACGCCATTGAATGCCTCGATGCTGCCGTATACAGTCCAGTCCTGTTCTATTCGCGCGCGTTTGGATACACCTCTGATTACCGCGTTGAGTCCCGGACAGTCACCGCCGCCGGTGAGGATAAGCAATTTCTTAGGCATGTTCGATTTCGTTTAGAACGTCGCGACAAAGTGTTTACGTCCCGCGATACGATGGGTGCACTTGGTCCGATTCAAAGATATAATAACTTCGACACAATCTGTCTGTAACCATTTCAATTGCCCCTATTCGTTCATCAGCGAAGCAATCACACTCATCACTGCGGCGGTCGTGTGTGTCCAAATTTCCTTGTACGTAGCATTCACCTGCATCGGCATATAGGGTTCGTCGTCATTTTCGAAGGTTTCAATTCCTACGGGCACGGCGCCCACCACGTCACCGGCATACGCTCCGTATAACGGGGGGTAGTCATACCCGTCGCCGTAGATGGTACTCATGGCAAAGGGATTATAACCCACAACATACTCCAGTTGCCGGGTCGCGAGATCCCGAAGCCCTTTGTTGTCCAGCGCGTCTGCGAGGAGGAATGCAGCCTTTGCCTTTGAAAGATGAATGGCGTGAAACCCCCTGAACTGATACGCAACGGGAAAGCGTCGCAGATAGAACTTGTCCGACAGTTGAACGCCGTTCTTTACCTGGGCGTTGTATTCCTCCATAGATGGCATACCCACGCGATCGCCCTCGTGATAGATGCCAGCAAACTCCGCATTGTTTACTTCATAAACGGCGGCGGGAATGAGGTCATAGGGCGCGATCACCTGGCGGACAGCAAGAAGATAATCGGCATAGGCCTGGCACGCCGTCTTCCATTTCGATGCATCGGGATGGTTAGGTGCATCCTTTAATAGCATCGTAAGTCCCTGGATGAGGACGTGTTCATTGCTTTGATGGAAATATTCCAGTATCCGCCGATGGCTTCTCGACTCATAAAAGAACCCCCGTAGCGGAAGAGACCAGTCGGTACGCTTTTCGAGTTGCTGACAATCCACGACTACGCGCGCATAACCGGCCGCATATTCGAGGTATTGTTTGTCTTTGGTGAGTCGGTAAAGCTGCATGGCCGACATAGTCGCCAGCGCATAAGACTCCGCTTCGTTGCGATTGGTAACAACGGTTCCCAGCATCTCACTGGCAAATTTAAAGTCTTCGATGGCCGCTTGGCGGCACCAGCTTGAAAAGACCGGATCGCTCTTCGCATAAAATGGCGCCCCCTGGGCGCAGTATGCAGCGGAAAAGAAATTATCGGAGGGCCTATTGGTTGCTTTGCCTTCCATGTCATCTTTGGTTCCGGTTATATTGTCGGACCAGATGCCGATAATCAATCCCCCGGTGCGATAGCCATCGCCGAAGCGCGTTTCAAGCGTCCAGTTGAGTCCCCAGCGGGCTTCCTCGATCAGACGGTCGCTCAGCTCGGGATTCGACTTCGCGGCAACACTGGCCAGTTCCAGCATCGCCAATCCTCCCCGGGCAGTGTTACCCAGCCCCTGCGTTAGATCGGCGGCGTCGTGCCACCCGCCGCTCATGCTGACGCGCCGTCCGTCGGGATGAACCAGCGTCACATCCTGGTGACATTCCTGGTGGATACCTGGTTGGTCGTAGCCGCAGCGTTCAGAATAGAAGAAGTTTAAAGTGCGCCAGGCTGTGGCGAGAAATGCGTCATCGCCGATGGGAAAGGATTGTGAAATGCGGTTGTCAATTTTTAACTGGTAATAGCCAGGGGTTTTTAGGCTGCTGAAGTCCAGCTGGACGAAACCATTGTTAAGTGCTTTTCCCGTTCCCTTCAAAGCGGTTTTCTTAGTGGTCTGGTTAATCACCTCGAAGTCCTTGGTGTTTACCTGTTGTACCAGAGCTTGCTTTACGGCATCTGCGCGGTATCCGCTGTGGCTGTAAGCGATAGCATTCTTCCGCAGGTTGAAGCCACGCGTGTTTTCGGCCTCAACTTGTTCGAGGCGCATGTCATCCACAAAGAGTTTCATCCGCTGCGATGCACCTTTGGGCGAGCCGGTAAGCATGACGTTTACGGAAAATCCGGTTACCGAATCACGATACAGGTCGGGTATTTCCCAGATGATACGCTGCCAACGGTTGGGATACACGGTAACGAAATGCTGGCCTTCGAAACGTCCCGGTACCGGCATGATATGGCTACCTTCGTTGTACAACGTACAACCCACGAATACGGAATAGAAACCGGGTGCGTCCGCGTAAACCCAAACAGAAAACCGGTTGAATTCCCCGAGATCTTCGCCCTTCAGCGGCCTGATTACTTCGGCAGTGCCATAACTCCGGTTCGTTGGATTCTTGGTGGCGAGCGAGGTGGGGGTTTCAATGACCACGCTTCCCTTTCCGGAAATGGTCCGCTTGGCGTCGACGGAAAGCCGTCCCGGACCGGTAAGTTTGAGAGAGGTGAAATCGGCGGCGAGGGGAAGCTCCCGTGTTTTCACCACAGGCTTCTTTACCCATCGGCTCATTCCGCCCTGGGTGGAATCTTCCTTCATGATTTGATGAACATGACCGCTTTCCGTCAATTGTTTGCGAAGTAAATCCTGCGCATTCGCGATGCGTCCGGAACAAGTCAATAGGACGACTAAGACGACAAAGTACGTGGGATGTCGAGGGTGACGTTTAAGCGAGGTGCGGTTGAACATGGTGCGTTAATTATTTGGCAGGAAAATCCGATTGGCAAAATGGGCGTGTTTCGAGGCGGCAATTACGCACTAATCACGACCCACACAACAAGTATTACGTACCTGTGCGAAGTAGCCTCATCAATTAGTCAAACTATGGCGGCCGCTGCACGACTGAGCCGGTCATTGATCGCCCTGCCGATACCTTCGTTGGGCACGAGTTCGGCCAAAACTACATCAACGGGAAACGCATCGACCTGGCGCAAGGCTGAGAACAGGTTGCGCGCGGCTTCGTGCAGCGAGCCGTCAGGCGACAGTACGATTTGATAGGACGCCCCGTAATCGACTTGAAAGCTGATAATCGCAGCGTTTCGATACGCGGAGATATTCTGAAGGGAGGTG
>DATHKA010000398.1:0-3000 GCA_035489615.1 Chryseolinea sp. | reverse complement strand
CTTTGCTCGCACGAATGAAGGATGTTCAACCGCGACGATCCGTAGTCGTTAACCTCTTCACTCATCTGGAAAGTACACTTGGTCGAGATCAGCAGCTTGTCGCGTTTTCCCTTGATCGCCTTTCCCAATATCTCCTCCGATAAGCCTTTCGAATAGGTATTGGCGGTGTCGAAAAGATTAACACCCGCGTCAAGACAGATATCCACCAGGCGGGCGGCCTCATTCACTTGCGTAGATCCCCACGCTTTGAAAAAATTTCCAGAGCCTCCGAACGTTGCCGTTCCGAAACTAAGTACCGGTATGCGTATACCCGAGGCTCCCAATTGTCTGTATTCCATGGTTAAGCTATTGGTTGAAATCTATTTTGGTTAAGGCAAGCCAGCAGCGGCAGCAAAGACCACACTTTTGTTCACGACAACAACGACTGCAGCGTCGAATCGTTGGCGTCCAATAACTCGCGTATGTGCCAACCCTCAGCATTTCGCGTGTCCTTGTTGGCGCCCGCCCTGATCAGAAGCTGTGCGCATTCGACCTGGTGATAACGATTTTTACCACCTTCAAACACATAGCCATGAATGGCCCAGAACAAGGGAGTGGAACGAAAGTCTTTGCAACGCTGCTCCAGCGGGGCGCCCGCATCAATCAGCTTTTTTACCAACAGGTCGCGTCCACACCAGGCGGCCCAATGCAGGGCCGTGCCGCCGTGACATCCGGGGTGACTGATCGAAGCACCCTGATCGATGTAGTACATTCCCGTGAGGTCAGCAAAAAGACTCGCCGCAGCGGTGAGGGGTGAATCCCGATTCTCCACCAGTTCAACACCATTCACATCGGCCCCCAAGTCGACGAATACCTGTGCCATGTCGCGCGCCTGTTCGTCGCTGTAAACGCCGCGGTGCACACCATCGCATATCCGGTGCAGCGGATGCGCGGGTGACGCATCCTGAGATCCCAATGCGATGCCAGCGTTGGCCAGTTCCCGATGACGCGACAGCAGCCGTCTGATACCCTCCAGATCGACCCGTGCGATTAGTTCTCTGATGTCTTCCATGAATAAATCGATGTCATAGCCAATATAGGGCATATTCAAGAAATCCCGCCTCGCATTACACTATCGGACGCGTACCGAACACGTTGTCTGAGTTACCACGCCAAAAAATTTGTTTGAAAGGGCGTATCGGGAGGTCTTCATCGGTTTCGCATTGTTCAGCCGTGTTGCTATTTTGCCAGGCATTTGCGCATGCCTAACCTACCGTCCACACCGTACCTTGTCCGAAGGATTTCTGACCACATCGCTGTAACCGGAGATGGCTCGTCGCCTGCGTGGCAAGAAGGAGAATGCCTCTCCGACTTTTCATATCCCTGGGAAAATAAAACGGCGCCGCGTACCTCGTTTAAAGCGGTGCACGGAGAACGGTGGATTTACTTTCTTTTCGACGTAGATGACCGGCAAGTGCATGTAGACGTGGTCACGAACAACAAACTGGAAGTGATCGACAGTTCGCGCGTTGAAATATTCTTTAGGAAGGACGAGTGCCTCTCACCTTACTATTGCCTCGAAATGGACGCAGCGGGCCGCGTGCTGGACTATAGTGGCCGTTTCCATCGACAGTTCGATTTTACCTGGTCATGGCCGTCTGCTTCCATAGTAGTAAAAGCGCGAAGTCGTGACGGTGGCTATACGGTTGAGGCCGCCGTGTCAAAGGATTCACTGGCGACTTTGGGCCTGCTATCGGCAACCACGCCTCGCCTGCAAGCAGGTTTGTTTCGGGCAGAGTGTACCCATACCGTTGCGCCACGAGATCACATGCGATGGATCAGTTGGATACGCCCCGACTCTCCTTCCCCCGATTTTCACATTCCGTCGGCATTTGGCGTGCTGCACCTGCTAGATTATTGAAAAGCAAGCGAAATCGCTGGTGAAAACCTATCTTGCCGACCCTGTCCGGCCGCGGGAATGGCAGTCTGATACACGATGAGCGAATTTCTCAATAGATTGGTTGAACATTTCCAGACACCGTTCCAAAGTTCGGTGTTGGTGTTCTCCGTTATTCTCTTCATCATCCTGCTCGCGCCCATCGCACTCCGATGGCTGCGCATTCCGGGCATCATCGGCCTTATTCTCAGCGGCGTCGCCATCGGCCCCAACGGTTTCTTCCTGCTGGAAAAAAATGACGGGGTAAACCTCTTCTCGACTATAGGGCTTTTGTACATCATGTTCATTGCCGGACTTGAGCTCGATCTCGGTGAGTTTCGAAAGAACAAGAACAAGAGCTTTGTGTTTGGCCTTTTCACCTTCATCATCCCCATAACATTGGGCATGCCCGTGTGTTACTACCTGCTGGACTATGGCCTGTCAACCAGCTTCCTTACTGCAAGCATGTTTGCCACACACACGTTAATCGCCTATCCAATTGTCAGCCGTCTGGGCATCTCGAAGAACGAAGCGGTGGCTATTACGGTGGGCGGCACGATCCTGACGGACACTGCAGTGCTACTCATACTGGCGGTGATCTCTGGTGCTGAAAAAGGCAGCCTTAATCCAGAGTTCTGGCTGCGACTGGGCGCCTCATTGGTGATCTTTGTGGCCATCGTCGCATTCGCCGTGCCCCGGGTGGCTGCCTGGTTCTTCAAACGATTTGAAGACGAAAAAAACGGGCACTTCATATTTGTGCTTTCGGTGGTCTTCTTTTGCGCCTTTGTTGCCGAATTGTCTGGTCTCGAACCGATCATTGGTGCGTTTGCGGCCGGTCTCACGCTAAACCACCTCATTCCCAACTCGTCTTCCCTTATGAATCGAATAGAGTTCGTGGGCAACTCCCTGTTCATCCCCTTCTTCCTGATAAGTGTGGGCATGCTGATCGATGTAAAGGTACTCGGCAATGGTCCCCGAGCGTTGGTCGTTGCGGGTGTGCTCACAACGGTTGCGCTAGTTAGCAAGTTCGGAGCCGCGGCCCTTACCAGCAAGATCTTCCGCTACACAGGCGCGCAACGCAATCT
>DATHKA010000397.1:0-3286 GCA_035489615.1 Chryseolinea sp. | reverse complement strand
CAGCCGATTCGACTGCGGGCATGTCGTGCGTTTCAGGATCTAAAATAACTGTCTTATCGTCGGCCTGTAACACCAGCAAGAATTCCGGTGGCGCCGGCGGTGGTGACACTTGGAAATCTGCCGCTGCACTGTTGTCCTGCGCACAAGCCAGTTGTGCAACGCAGGCCAGGACGCCTGCCAGGAGAAACCCTCTTATTTTCATGATTGAAGCCATTGGCGGTTAAGGTACAATTTTGCCCGCGAGCTACGACCCCAAGAGTTGACTTTTTTTTCGCCGAATGGTAGAAAATGGCGTTAAAGCGAACGAGCCGCCGTTTTATGGCAGCCCGTGAAGTTTCATTTGAGGCGCCCGTCGGGAGCCAAACGATGCATTTCGCCTATTTGAAGGCAGGACGTTGCGTCATATTAGTCAGTTGCGACATAACGGTATCCCGGTTCTGGCTTCCCTTAATGTACTCGGTTCTTATGGTATCAATACTCTCGAGCTCTGTGCTGTCGAATGTGGTTGGTTTGGGGATAATATACATGCTGCCACCACCCAGAAAGCGCGCCGCAAACTCGTGAATTTGCCTAAGCGTGACATATTGCTGAACCTCCTGATTGACGAGTATGAATACCTTGTTTTTTGTAATGCGATGTTTGATTCTCTGAAAAACGTTCATATCACTTTCGTGGTACCGTACGTAGCCACGTATGCGACTGCTGATTCCGGAAACCACGAGCATACGGTTGGCATAGTATCCTGCAGTCACCTGAAAGGCTAATTCATCGCCATCGATCTTTAATCGGACACGATCTAGTAGGAGCTCACAGTAGATGTTCATACAATTGGGTTTTGCGTGTTAAAGACCTAATCACTTACAAAATCGGTTCAAAATCTGCAAAAATTGAACCGCACCAATGCTGCTATCAGACACGAGACCCGTTGTGATACAAGGAATATAGGGAAACCAATTTTGAGATCAAACTTGCGGCGTTGCGGGGGTTGACAGTGAGGTACTTGCGATTTCTGGCGGGTCAGACCATGTGCCGAACGCACATGAGATAAATTAGCCCAAAGCTCCGCAACTTGTGAACTTCTTGCCACATTACCCTGTCTGCCTGTGCTATCGTTCCACATCAAGTATGAGCTCCACGTTGTCCAATATGGCCCCTCTATCATCGTCCTTGGGTACGAAAGAAAGGCGATAGAAGTATTTGCTCACGTCATCATACGAATCTCTGCGTTCTACGATAGCGCAATTTCTGTACTCGATTCTGATTGCCTTGTCAATTTTTCCGGTCACTGGATGCGGAGTCGAATTCCGAATAGTGTCGGTGCGACATCCCTTGAATTGAAGGCCAAGTTTTTCAAAGAAGGGTGCGGATAAAAGGGAGTCAGCAACGAAACTCACGGGTTCGTGAAAAAAGAATTGTAAAGTGTTCACCGTCTTACTGCCGGGTGATCCGAGAATTCTCAGGGTGTAACCATTGCGCTTGATCACGCTTTCCTTCGTCCCCAATGAGTCGGCTATTTGCTTCCGATCCTTTACTCCGAGAATGCGCTTGATGTCGTGGAAATCTCCGGCGCCGTAAACCGGTCGCGCGCACTTTTTGCAAGGCTTCAGGTGTTCAACTTTCGTTGTCTTGCGGTATTTCCCGCCACTGCACAATTGCAACAAAGCGCAGCTGGTGCGATCGTGATAAGTACCATCATTCATGATGCACACGTAATGCGGCCCCTCGGCACTTTGTGCGAAGAGAGGGGCAGCAACGAGGCAGAGAGCTGCCAGACCTAAAACCCGCATCATCACTAAAGGAATCTGTTTCATGCGGGCACAAAATACTACAAAATCCAAAGTTTGTTTGCGCATTCGAAAGAAGCCGACCAATAATCAGCCGACCGCAATTTCCAGTAATTCTTCTTCCTGGAAATGCCGGTTAGCAACATCGATAAGGTCGTCCGTTGTAACGCTGTCGACGCGCGTGATGAGTCGCTGATAATAGTCGTCAGGAAGACCGAAAATGACAAGGTTCTTCACCTTGTCGGCGTGGGCGAAAGAAGTGGTGATCTCGAGCTGCAGATTTCCGATGAAGTGGTTGCGTGCCGTTTCGAGCTCCGCGGCTTCAATGGGCTCTTCGCGCAGTCGCTTCATTTCCTTCTTGATCTCGCTGAATGCCAATTCCACGTTTTCGAGGTTAACATCGGCTCCGACAACAAAGTGATTCCCGTGCAAAGCCAATGAAACAGATGAAGATATGCCGTAGGTGAGGCCTTTCTCTTCGCGAATGTTTTTCATCAAACGAGATCCGAAATATCCGCCCAGCACATGATTCAGAGATATGGCGGCGGGGTAATCGGGATGCAGACGACCAAAAAACGGTTTCCCCATTCGTATCGACGCCTGTATACTGCCAACTTTGGATATGATCTCACTGGTCTTGTTAAGCTTGGGAATCAGGACGTCGGCAGGGGCCATTGCCTGATGCTTCAGAAAGTTAAATGCTGAAATGATGAATCGTTGTTGCTCCTCGCTCACCTTTCCGGAGATGACCAAGGTTGCTTGTTTGAAAAAGCTATTGAAGTGATCGATGACCTGATCCCGTCCCACCAGTTTCACATCGTCTTCATCCAACTCCTTGCCATAGGGATGCGACGTTCCATAGAGCGCACGTCGGAACAATACCGATGATCGGAAGCTGGTCTTTTCTTTATTCACCCGGAGGTTTTGCAGAAAGATTGTCTTCAACTGAGCGAGTTCCTTGTCCGGAAATGTCGACTCAAGCAACAATTCAATAAGCAGTTTCAAAGAGGTCTCCACATTTCTGCTAAGGCTGTAGAGTGCAATTGACACGAAATCGGCACCCGGATTGATCTCGAGGTGTGCACCCAATTGGTCGAATGCCTGTGCGATTTGATAGCTTGATTTTGATGCAGTGCCCTTCGACAACAGGTTCGAGGTAAAATAGCCCGCACCAAACGAGCGCTCACTCCAGCGACCGGCCTGAAAAAGGAGCTCAATCTTGCACACATTCTGCGAGCCACCTAGCACAAAATAGGCATCGGCACCCCCAGCCAGGGTGGCCTTTAAGGGCTGAATAAGGTCAAAGGACGTACTCTTTACAAATGGCGGCGCCTGGGTTCTGTCGAGCATGAGCGATTATTGTTCGGTCACCGTTTCCACGGGCTCGTTGTTGCTCCAGGGTGTCTGGAAGAGCAATGTAAATCGGAGTGTCTCAGAGAGGGGGCTTTCACGGCGATTGACAGGGACGAGATAGGCCACATCGATGCCGAATTGTTTACGCC
>DATHKA010000396.1:0-5364 GCA_035489615.1 Chryseolinea sp. | reverse complement strand
GAAACGTCCCGCCCGATGCATAGCCGTAGTTCGTATTGGTAACAGAAAGGTCAAAACCTTTGAATTGTCCGAGGAGATTGGTCACGCGGTTCCGCACGACGGCAATGTTTGCGCGTACATTCCACATCCATGCCGTTTGATTGATAATGGCTGCACCAACAGATAGTTCGATACCCTTGTTCGTGGCATCCGCTGCATTAGCAAAGGCCTGGTTCGTTACAAATGGCGGTTGCGGAATGTTGTACAGGAAGAGCATGTCGCTCGTCTTGTCACTGAAGACGTCGAGCATGCCTTTTACCCGGTCGCCCCACAAGCTGAAATCAATTCCCATGTTCACTGACTTCCGCACTTCCCACTTCAGGTCAGGGTTGGCTTCCCGTACCACGCCATAACTTTGGCCGTAGCTGCCGTTGAAATAGTAACTACCGGCCGGACCATATAAATTCTGATAACTGTTGGGCGCAAGGTTCTCCTGGTTTCCGGTGAGCCCGTAGCTCAGGCGCACCTTCATGTCCAGCCACGACACGCGCGACATGAAGTTCTCGTTTGTTAAACGCCAGACGACGGCAGCCGACGGAAAATTTCCCCAACGGTGGCTCGGACCAAACCTTGACGAACCATCGCGCCGGAAGTTGATGGTAAGTAGATAGCGGTCCTTAAAATCATAGGTAAACCTTCCGAGATAGGATATGATCTTCACTTCGTTTTTAAAAGACGACATGTCAGTCGGTGTGGCACTTGCCAGGTTGTCTGAAAGGAGCAACCCTTCCACTACCTGCCCTGTGCCATTTACACCAAAGCCTTCATTGATAAAATCGTTGTACTCATACACGCCCATGACGTTGATCGCGTGGTCGCCGAACCGCTTCTCGTAGTTGACGTGGAGGTCGCCGGTAAAATTGCGTTTGCTTGCATCGGACTTTCCTGCCGTAGCCTTGTCACTGGTGCCTAACCGCGGGGGCCAGAACCGGGAATACACATCATTCCCGTTCGACAGGGCTGCACTGGCGCCGATCTTCAGGTGATTCAATACTTCGTAGTCACCCCTTACGCTAGTTTGAAAAAAGTTCTGCTTCTGATTGCTGGTAAGTCCCTCCAAGAGATATACAGGATTGGGCGTGTCGATAGAGGGCTGATAGTAAGTGCCATCCTCATTATAAACTGGCCATATAGGAAGGAGGCTGTTCGCCCAGGGGAAAACCGCCGCACCCCCCTGGGGAACCTGCGCCGTGGAGGTCTGGTCCGGTAACAAATCTCTGTCGATCACCGACGTGTTGATGCCAAGCGTAACTGCCAGCTTTTCATCCGCGCTGTGTATGTCTGCACTCACCCGTGCCGTAATCACTTCCTTGCCTGTGTTAATAACAATGCCTTGCTGATTCAAGTATCCCACCGAGCCATAGACACGAGCCAGATCACTTCCGCCCGAGGCACTAATCGTGTGACTTTGGGAATAGGCGGTACGGGTGATCTCTTGCTGCCAGTCGGTATCGGCACCTTCGTCGTAATGACGATGGGCTGCGGTGTCTGTAGCGGCAAGCCATTGATCCCTGGACAGTACATCGTACTTCCGTGCAATGGTTTCTACGCTTCCAAAGCCGCTGTATTGAAACGTAGCCTTTCCGGTTTTGGCCTTTTTGGTGGTAATCAGTATCACGCCGTTGGCGCCACGGGAACCATAGATGGCCGCGGCCGACGCATCCTTCAGGACGTCGTATGACGCGATGTCGTTTGGATTCAGCGTGGTGATTGCGCGGTTAAAGTCATCGATAGCAACTCCGTCAATGACGACGAGCGGGGGCTGACCTTCTAATGACGTGGCCCCTCTGACGCGCACGTTAAAATCGCTGTTGGGATCGCCCCCGGGTTGTGTGATGACAAGTCCCGGTATCTTTCCCTGTATTTGTTGCAACGAAGTGGTGATGTTGCCTCCGATGAAATCGCGCTGCGACAGGCTTCCCACAGCACCTGTAACATCGCTTCGCGGTGTCGCGCCATATCCCACGACAACCACTTCTTCCAGCATGCTTAGCGATTCGGTTAAAAAGATCTCGAGCGCCTTCTCTTCCTGCACTACTACACCCGCGGGTTCGAATCCCACGAACGAAACCTGGATACGGTCGCCCGCCTGCGCATTCAATACGAATTGCCCTCTTGCGTCGGTTAGGGTTTGAGCATTGGTGCCGACAACCATCACGCTTGCTCCTGCTAGCGTGGTACCCTGCGTGTCAAACACAGTTCCTGTGACCAGCGCTTGTGCGCAAACAGACTCGGACATAAGCGAAAGCAGAATAGCCATTGTCCATACCGGTAACGTTCTTTTTGACAGCCACCTTATGCGATGGTAGTAATCGCTAGAAAGGCGTATCGGAGGGCCAACCCTGCGACTTCCTTCTTTCATGTCTGAACCCTGAAACATATCGCGACTAGGTTAATTTTCGATTAAGACGAACGGAGAAGATCGCTACTGTCCTGCACGACTGGATCGTGCAACGACTGATATTATAAGGTAACTCATAAAGGCTTCATTGGCTACCATTCGATTTCTTTAATCACGGCGTGTAATCCCACACGGCCCGCTCTACTCGTCCCGAAGAATAGCTTCAGCGCCCCTCCGCAGATTTTTTTTCACATCAAAAATCCCAATAGCCAGTCGATCGGCTAAGGAATTTTCCTACGCTTGTCGGTCTCCAGGACGTGCTCAAAATTGGTATGATAGCTGATTGTTGAATACCTCAAATGGTGGATTCACTACAACCTTTGTTGCACAGCGTGCATTTTGAGGGATTCTGAAGATTTGTTGGATATTTCCCCTGGCCGCTTGAGGGATCTGGGGGATGCGTGTACTAAGGTTGGCAGGTAAGAAACGCCTGCTGTAGGGCAGCTCATCGAATTTCAGTGCGTTCCTACCGATCGGACAAGCAACAGCCTTATTGTTGTGCCGTGTCGAGCTGCCTGCCAAGTCTGCGCAGAAGGGCGATATGCGATACCATCGCAGAGAACATGGACTTGTATTCGTTATAACGTATGCCGTACTCGATGCAGGTTTCACGCACGTGAACGCTAACGGCAGGGTAGTGAATGTGGCTGATGCGGGGGAACAGGTGATGTTCTATTTGAAAATTCAATCCGCCCAGCGTCCAATGCAAAAAACTACTCCTTGTACCAAAGTTGGCGGTCGATCGCAATTGATCAATCGCCCAATCCTGCTTCAGCTTGTCATCCTTGTTGGTGAAAAATGCTGTGCCCTCAACCACATGTGCCAATTGAAACACCATGCTGATCACAATACCACAAACCACGGTGATGATGAGAAAACCGACAAGCCAGGGTAGCCATCCAACCATGATGATAGGAACGACCATGTAGACCGCTACGAAGAGTACTTTACTTACCCAGAAGGTGGTATGACGCAAGGCGGTAAATTTCATTGGCCCTGTAACCGTTGAAACGCTGCCGCGGAAGTATTTCAAAAAATCTTCGTAAAACACCCATGCGAGGTATGATATGCCATATAACATCACAAAATATACATGTTGATATCGGTGGTATCCATGCCTCGGTTGTCCCTCATGGAGGCGCATAAATGGTTTGACATCAATGTCCGAATCCATCCCCTCTACATTTGTGTGGGTATGGTGATTTATATTGTGCTTTATCTTCCAGAAATAGGCGTTTCCGCCGAGTACGTTGAGAAAATGGGCAGAAACATTGTTGATCCACTGATGTTTTGAAAAACTCTGATGTCCGCCTTCGTGCATCACGTTAAATCCCAATACGGCCAAATTAAGCCCGAGAAGAAGGCAAAGGGCAAGAGCGATCCACACGGGTGGAGTAAAAAACACCAGGGTGACGTATAAAATGACCGAACTGAGGACTTGAATGGCGGCTTTTATGTAAAGTTTGCCGTTGCCATGCGTGTTGATCCGCCCTTCAACAAAGTGCCCATCTACCCTTTTTCGCAGCGCGTCGAAGAATAATGAGCCAGAAACGGGTATTGACTGGTTTTTCACAAGCTATTAGGTTGTGTATAAATTAGGTTGTTTGTAAATAACGTGTCAAAATACGTATTCGTTCGTTCACCGATCAGTGAATAGTGTAATTCTTTCTATTCAGCGTGTAACGCGTTTTCCATTCAATAATTGACCTTTGACAACTACGGATGATCCTGATTCCCTTGCAATCAATAAATCCATCCGCTGAACGCTAAATGAGGATGATCAATGACAACAATCTGTATCCTGAAAATACGTTCATAAGAGCTAAGATAGCCCCGGAAACCCCCTTAATCATCGTCAAATACCTCCATCAGATTTATTACTGCGCACCGGTAGCAGCGCCAAATGGCAAGCAGCTCGCATATTTTGAACGTGAACTGACACTTCCGGCATCAGCCAAATAGGCGTCTTACATAATCTGTTTACTCCTGATTAAATGCATATGAAAGGTACTGGCCATCAATATCACATTGTCATTGTTTCTTTGCAGGATATCCTGGAAAATATTTATAGAATACTGGCTGGGTTACACTGGAACCGCTCGCTGAGCCCTGCGTATTACTGTACGCCCACCCGCAATTTTCCCAGGCGAAGAGTTATCGGCTCCTCACCTTTCGGGAATTGACGCTTAATGCGTAGCTGGAAATCTGCCGGAAGAACCATCTGGGAAAAGACTGGAGAAGTTCGATCCGCGGCCCCCGGCTGCCGTATTTCTGAAGGGATTTATCCAACTATCGAAACAATAGGTTCACCTGGCCTGTCAAGCCGGAAGGCATCACTTCCGTACCGGCCGCTGAATACGGTTTATATTGAATGTCCACGACATTAATATCGTAAAACTTCTTCCACTCCGGGTGGGTGCGGTCGTACAGGCGCATGTAGCTCGCGGACAAGTTAGTTACCACTACTTCCCATGCATTATTTTCCTTGAGCAACCCTACCGGTATACGCAACTGGAATGGAATGCACCACGCCGTCCCGAGCGACTGGCCATTTAATCGCACGTCAGCAACTTCCCGAACATCGCCGAGATCCAGTACGACCTCGTTGGCAAACTTCATTTCCGGTTGGATGTCGAAGTCCAGTTGATACCGGCCAGTACCATAGTGGAATTGTGCAGAATCACCAAACGATGTCCACGACGTTGGCCGCGCCAGTCCCAAAGGCTCTCACCGATGACTGCATTCCGGCAGGTCCCTTCGGGGTATGCCCGACGTACAATATGCTTACGCCTGACTTCGCCAACTCGTCCAGCCGTTGGAGAGTCTTCATCGGCATGAAGTCAACTGGCGGTACAACGATCGCCCGGTACGATTGCCTCTGTGACGATACGACCCCCTGGCGCGCAGTGACCAGCGACAACAAG
>DATHKA010000395.1:0-4363 GCA_035489615.1 Chryseolinea sp. | reverse complement strand
TCATCAAACGCAAGTTCGACTGATTAGCTCGCCTTTAGCCACTCGGCCAAGTAGTTCGACGACATGTATCTTCTTCAGAAACGGATCCAAAACCTCGCAAAGGCGTGGGCGCTTGTGCTTGCCTGTCACACCGGCTTTGCGCAATGTAAAGATATCGTGTGGCCGAAAGACTCGGCGATGGCCAGCCAAGCGAGAATTGAGATTGCCCGCCTGCAGAATGCTAAGAAATCACGCGACTACAGGAAAGCAACGAGCGCACTCACCTGGCTCGCACGCAACGCGCCGCGCGCAGACACGAACCTTTACATCGACGCCGATCGCATCTATAGCGAACTGCTCACGCACGAACGAAACCACACCGTAAAAAAGCTATACCTCGACTCGATTTATCGTTTCTACGATCTACGGACGCGCCATTGCGACAAATTCTTCGATGTCGACGATGCCCGGGCGATGGCTTTGTACCGCCTTTTTGTTTCCGATCAGCCAGAGATGGTGCGGAAGCACTTAGACAGTCTGGTGCGTAGAAATGGCGAACTGGTTTCGGAGCATTTGCTCGTTGCGTATATGGAGTCCGTTAAAACAGAATTCAGAAAATACGACAAACTGAGCGACAACGACATTCTGCGATTTTACAATACCGCAATTCATGTGGCCGAACTTAAACGCGGCCATGTGCGAAAAGCAAAATTGTCCGAAGAGCCGGTGATGCGGCTGATGGATGACATCGACGCCATACTCTTTAGCATGATCGTAGTCGATTGTCAGTTCGTGACCAAAACACTCGGACCACGCCTTCGCCAATATCCGGACGACCTGATGTTGGCGCGAAGGATCATCAGCCTGATGTATCAGAGTCAGAGTCAATGCCTGAATGACCCCCTTTGGCTGCAGGCGGCGGAACGCATCTACATTGGCCAGGACGAGCCCGACTATACCCTGGCCAAGAGCATTGGACTTCGATATTATAACGCAAAAAACTATCCTCAGGCCCGGTATTACCTGGGCGAAGCGGTTACACTGGCGCCCACCGGACGCGACAAAAGTGAAATGTTAATGCTTGCGGGCCAGATCGAGGCACAGACGAATAAATCGAAAGCGCGGACAATGTTCAGGAATGCGCTGGAAGCTGACAAGAATAACAAAGAAGCGTTCGAACACATCGGCGACCTGTATTTCAATAGCGAAAACTCCTGCGGCGGAAGTGAAAAGATTACGCCCCTGCTGGTATATATGCTAGCGGCGGACTATTACCAGCGGGCCGGCAATGGCAAAAAGATATCAATGGCACGTGAGAAATTTCCTTCGAAGACGACCCTGAAACAATGGGGTTACACCGAAGGAAGGCAGGTCAGTGTGGAGTGCTGGATCCAGGAAACGACCACGATACGTGCAAAAAACTGACTAACTTAGCACCCCCGATGAATCACGCCGTTCCCTTTTTTTTGAACAACCGGAAGAGAAAGTCCGCGGGTTATTCTGTCCTTTTCGGGGTGATCCTGCTGGCTGCGTGCAACCATGTTGAAAACAAAGAGTTGCTGGAGTATACCGGTCCCCTCAGCGAGGCCGAAAATGTTGAATTATTCTTCAGCGAAAATGAGCGCGTGAAAGTAAGAATGACCGCCGAGGTGGCCTACGAGTTTCAGAATGGGGACCGTGAGTTTCCGAAAGGCGTGTTTATTGAAATGTACGACCTAACGGGCAAGATAACTTCCACGCTTCGGGCTAACCATGCCTACTTCTTCAAGAGTGAAGAACACTGGCGCGGGCGTGGCAATGTGGAATTGAAAAATCTCGACAAACAACAGCAGCTGAATACGGAAGAACTATTCTGGAAGCCTAAAGACCAGAAAGTATACACCGATAAATTTGTCACTATCCGACAAGATGGTGATGTTCTTTATGGAGAGGGGCTTACCGCCAACGAGGATCTGACTGATTATGTGATCACCCATCCGCATGGTGACATGGAGCTTCAGGAATAGCAGCCGTCTTTTCATTAAATTTACCCCTCCATGAAATTGCCGGACATTCTCATATTGTCGCTCGCCGTTGTATTCAGTATCATCGGAATACATCTTACCATGACCCTGGGTGTTCAGAATGCCTACTGGGCCATCATGCTGTCGATTGCTCTGTATTTTCTTTTCGTACTCCGGAAGAGAAAACAGACATGAGCCTTTCCCTGCTTTACGTTCTTGCAGCATCCCTCCTTTGCGCGTTCTTTCTGGCGTTGGTCGATTACTGCTACCAGGCAGCAAACAAGCTGCAGCTAGAGCTCGAAGGTCGCCTGGGCAGCAAAACGGGTCGCATACTGGGATTCTTTGCCAAACGTCCTTTGTGGGTATTGGGCACCACGCTGGTCGGAGTAACGGTATCACTGGTTGTTTTCACAGCCTGTTTTTGCCTGGCAACGACACCCTACCTCGCACCACACTTTAGGCCGGGGTTCGGTCGGCTGGGGATGTTCGCCACGCAATCGATCCTCGTGAGCATTCCGTTGGTGCTGGTGGTGGTCGTGTTACCGCGTATGATGAGAATACTCGATCCAAACGTCATACTGTCGCGCATAGCGCTACCGTTCTTTGCTTGTTTCATTTTGTACCTTCCGCTCACATGGCCATTTCTCGTTGTGTCCCGCTACATCAATGTGCACCTGCTGCGCAGCCGGCATGATGAAACCAAACCATTCCTGGGGATAGCAGCCAGTCCGTTGACCAGCGGCACTTCCGATGCTGGTGAACAAACGTTGTTCGATAGCAAAATGCTGCACAATGCCCTCGCCTTTAAAACGGTCAAGATCCGCGACTGCATGGTTCCACGCACGGAAATTACCGCTATCGAGTTGTACGAACCGATCGAAAGACTGCGCGAAACGTTCGTTGAAAGCGGTCACTCAAAAGTGCTGGTGTACAAGCAAAATCTCGATGAGATCGTCGGGTTTTGTCACGCGTCATCCATGTTCCGGAAACCACAGGAGATTCGCGAAATCCTTACGCCAATTATCATATCGGCCGAAAACAACTCGGCCAATGACCTCATGATACGCTTCATCCGCGAAAAGAAAAATATCGCCGTCGTGATCGACGAGTTCGGAGGCACTTCCGGTGTAGTGAGCATGGAAGACATCATCGAAGAAATTTTTGGAAAGGTCGACGACGAACACAACCCCGACGACGACCTCGTCGAACAGCAGATCGGACCGGGCACGTACTTGCTGAGCGCCAGGCTCGAAGTCGAGCACCTCAATGAAACCTATGGCTGGGAGCTACCCAGCGGCGAATATGAAACGCTTGGCGGGCTAATTCTCGCCCACACCGACGATTTTCCCCGGCCAGGTTACGTCCTCGAAATACCGCCTTACACTTTTACCATTCGAGCCTCCGGAAAGAACCGCATCGACCAGGTTGTAGTTGTCGTGACCGGGGAGCCAGAGGATTAAGACGCAACCCACTCATTTTCACCTAGTTTCCGGTCCCGCCCCTTTTTTCATCAGCCTATTTTTCTTATACCAATAACCGGTTAAATTTGCGGCTCTTTAAAAATCAGAATATGGCATTGATTGGAACTTTGCGCAACAAGATGGGCACGTGGGTAGTGGTCTTCGTCTTTGTGGCAATCGCAGCATTCATCGTGGGAGACCTGTTTAGCGGAAATTCCTCGATCCTTAACTGGGGACAGAAGAACGTGGGCGAGATTGCCGGACGTGAGGTCTCTATCGACGAGTTTCAATCGACCATTCGCGAGCGCGAAGCGAATTACGCTTTGCAGTTCAATCGGCAGGCAGGTGATCGGGAAATGCCCGCCCTCCGCCAGCAAGCATGGGATCTGCTCATTGCCCGTCATGCTATCCAGTCGCAATTTTCCAAGGTGGGCATTGCTGTTACCGACGACGAAGTTTGGGACATGGTACAGGGTAAAAACGTGGACGAAAGTGTCCGTCAGGCCTTTACCAATCCTGAAACCGGCCAGTTTGATCCGAACCGTGTCGTGAACTACCTCCAACAGGTGAGAACTATGCCCGAACAATCTGAGCCCCGCATCCGCTGGGAGCTGTTTTATCGGGACCTGCGCCCCAGCCGCGAGCGCATTAAATACGAAAATTTGCTCTTGAAAACTGCCTACGTCACGAAAGCAGAAGCAGAACGCGAATACCACCTGCAGTCTGATGTGGCGGAGATAAAGTACCTATATGTGCCTTTTTATGCTGTGAGTGATTCGTCGGCGAACGTATCCGATGCAACCATTAAGGCCTATTACGACAAGAACATCGAGCGATACAAGACTGAAGAGAGCCGCGACGTCAAGTACGTGTCCTTCCCGGTTGAAGCCTCACACGAAGATTCTGTTGTAGTGCAGGACG
>DATHKA010000394.1:0-4717 GCA_035489615.1 Chryseolinea sp. | reverse complement strand
TGTTAGTATTGTTCATAGATGAGGTTCAGAATTCGTTGCATGTTTTTCCGGACTTCTGCCGTGGCAACAGTAAAGTTACTGTTCATGAAGGAAAATATCAGCGTCTTGCCGCTTCGGGTCACAAGGTATCCGCTAAGACAGTGATTATTGCTGAGGGACCCCGTCTTTCCAAAGATATATGGCTGCGGCGCTTTATAATAGTTTTTGATCGTTCCTGCCTTACCGCCGATCGCGAGCAGTTGAAATAATCTTTCCCTTGGCACTTCTGCATAGATCTTCCTCCACAAGGCCACGATAGTACGTGGAGTGAATAAATTATAACGGGAAAGTCCCGAGCCGTCAACCCAGAATGCGGGATCAGGGAGATCGCCGAAGTATCGCTTCTTCATGTGCTCAATGGTGAGCTCGGGTTTCAACGTATCGCCGATCGTGGCAGCGCACGCCAGCAATAGTTGTTCGGCGATAAAGTTATCGCTCTCTTGCATCATCACCTTGTACACACTATCGGCCGGCTGATGGTAGAATATTTTAGTGCCATTTCCAGGCAGTGTCGTCAACACGGTAACCGGCCGGCCCAGTGTATCTGACAAAAGTCTGGCAACCAGGTCAGGTGTGATTCGTGCAGGCACTTCCCTTTTCAGGCCTTTCCTGATCGGACGATGCACCGTCAGGATGTTACTATCCACACTTCGGACCACGGCTCCAGAATCATCATCCGCGACGTAAGAGACGAATTGACCAAAGTAACTCGGCGTAACTCTCACATTCCCGCCATCTGCTTCTACCAATATAATGTTGCCATAAATCGGAAAAGGCGAGCGCTCTGCCGAGTAGTAGTCGTTGTAATCATCCCAGGCCCAGCCGCTGCCTAAGGCCGTGGTATGAAACGTTGCCGTAGAGAGGAACAATTTCCGATTGCTTGCCTGCAGAAAGTTAAACGCATCGGGTGAATAATGTACGTTTCGATTCAGGAGCGATGGATCGCCTGTTCCCCACATTATCAATGAGTCGCCGCGCTCCTGATATTTAAATGCCGGGATTGAATCGCCTAGTAGCCTCAGGGCCGCATAGAAAGTAAAGATCTTCGTGTTTGAGGCCGGCGTGAAATACTTGTTGCCGTTGTATTCGAACACGGTTTTATTCGTTGTAAGATCAAACAGCGCAAAGCCTGTGTGCTCCTGAAAAAGTTCCTCCGTGTTCCTGAATTGCTTACCGAGGGAACGCTTGGAAACCGGCGAACATGACGCGATGCATACGCCGAATGCAAGCAGTAGAAATAGCCTAATCATAGCTTCACCTGGTAGCGATCGTTGAGAATATTGCGGTGATGGGTTTCATGCCCTGAAATGACGAAGCCCAGGTTCAATACTGAAATCTCCGAATTGTTGGCGGTTCCCTTGCGCAATAACATGGCTGGCGTAAAACTGCGGTAAAGGTCTATTGTTGTAAGTCGTAACCGGTTCATTTCTGCTGCGATGACTGCAACGGTCCTGTTATGCGCATTGGCCTCCGGAGCATAGTCGTTCTCCTCAAATCCTGGCAACGGAGTCTTATCATTGCGACCAAAACGCATCGCGCGATAGGCAAATATGCGCTCCGTGTCGATCATGTGGCACAGCACTTCTTTGATCGTCCATTTGCCCGGCGCATACGAATAATTGCCGTTGTCTTCGGATATCTTACTCAGCATTTGTTGCGTGAGCGCGCCTGATTGTTCAAAATTATCAAACAGATCCTGGTCCTTAACCAGGTGCACATAGGCTCGATAAAAAGGAGGCACAAAAAGAAGGTCGGGATTTATCATTTTCAAAAATAGTCAAACTCCATCAACTGATTTTGCTCCAGTTCACCATAGACTTCTTCATCGAATCTACTTGCACGCGGACTACCCTGTTCTCGGGTTTTGCCAGCTCAGGATCATTTTGGAGCAAGTCGGTTGCTTTGTCGCGCGCGATCTTCAGCAATTCTCCATCTTTCCCCAAATCGGCGATCATCAGCTCCAGCACCCCGCTTTGTTGTGTCCCCATCAGATCGCCAGGTCCACGGAGGGTAAGGTCCGTCTCGGCAATCTCAAAGCCATTGTTCGTTCGTACCATGGTATTGATCCGAACTTTTGAATCAGCACTCAGTTTGTATTCGGTCATCAACACGCAATAGGATTGATCAGCTCCGCGCCCCACCCGGCCCCGAAGTTGGTGGAGCTGGGAAAGTCCGAAGCGTTCTGCATTTTCGATGACCATTACCGAAGCGTTCGGTACGTCCACACCGACTTCAATCACCGTAGTCGCCACCATAATCTTCGTTTCGCCTTTCTTGAAGCGGCCCATTTCATAATCTTTGGCATCGGTCTTCATTTTGCCGTGCAGAATGCTAATGGGCACCTCCGGGAAGGCACGACTAATGCTTTCGTATCCATCCATGAGATGTTTCAGGTCGAGCTTTTCGGACTCCTCGATCAGCGGATATACCACGTAGACCTGTCGGCCGAGCGCCATCTGAGTCCGCAAGAACTCATTCACTTGCAGCCGGTGGGCATCGTATTGGTGAACTGTTCGAATGGGTTTGCGGCCGGCGGGTAATTGATCGATAACTGATATGTCAAGGTCGCCGTAGAGGGTCATCGCCAACGTCCTGGGTATGGGCGTTGCTGTCATGACCAGTACGTGCGGGGGCACCGTCTTGTTCTTTTGCCAAAGCCGTGAGCGTTGAGCAACGCCGAAGCGATGCTGCTCATCAATTATAGACAGGCCAAGGTTGTTGAACTGAACTTCTTCCTCGAGTAATGCGTGTGTGCCAATGAGAATCTTCAATACCCCTGTTTTCAGGGTGTCGTGAATGATTACGCGTTCTGATTTTTTGGTCGATCCCTTAAGTAAAGCAATCGTGATGTTCATTTGTTGCGCATAGCGCTGCAGGTTGTAATAGTGTTGCTGCGCCAGAATTTCCGTAGGTGCCATAAGCGCGCATTGCGTGTTGCTACCGATGGCGACCAGCATGCATATGAACGCCACGATCGTCTTGCCGCTTCCTACGTCACCCTGGAGAAGCCGGTTCATTTGCTTGCCCGATTTCAGATCGCCATAGATTTCCTTGATTACTTTTTTTTGTGCGCCGGTCAGTGGAAACGGAAGATGTTCGTTGTAGAAAGCGGTGAGGAGAGAAACATTCTGCAGGACAATCCCCGGCGCTGCCGTTTGCCTCACATACTTCAACTTGAGTAGTCGAAGCTGCACATAGAACAACTCCTCGAACTTCAGGCGTCGCGTTGCCTTGTCGAGCCACTCATGGCTCTGCGGGAAGTGAATATTGATCAGCGCATCTTTCTTGGAAACCAGAAGCATAGAGCTGATCACCTGGGCAGGCAACGTTTCGCGAACCTTGTCAATAGAAAGGTCCACTAACGTGCGCATGATCCTGGAAAGCGCCTTATTGTCGAAGCTACCTGTCCGCAGCCTCTCGGTAAGTGAATAGACGGGTTGCAGAAAGAACTTCGGAGCCTCTGTTGCTACAACAGGATCAAGTTCCGGATGAGCAATACTTAACCGACTGCCAAATCGATTGGGCTTGCCGAATGCAACATACTCAACACCCGCCTTGATCTTTTCAGCAACCCAGTTTATCCCTTGAAACCAAACGAGTTCGATTTCTCCGGTACCATCGTTCATATGAACCACTAGTCTCTTCTTAATACCACTGCCCGTTAGTTCCTTGCGTTTTACGATTCCTTTGATCTGAACGTATTGAAGTGTTTCATCAATGTCTTTAATAGCAAAGAACTTTGATCGGTCTTCATAGCGATAAGGATAATGTTGCAGTAAGTCTGCAAACGTAAATATGTTCAGTTGTTTGTTGAGCAATGCCGCACGTTGCGGACCAATGCCCTTGAGATATTCAATCGGTGTATCAAAAAAGCCGGTCATTGACAATATTCTTCACACATACAAAACCTAAAATTAAAAAAGGGATACGTGTTCATTGGCAAATTTTCTGAGTTACATTTACGGTACGAACAGCACGTGACGTTCTGTCAAGTTGCTTTTTCGAACGAGGCTGGATGATATGAAGGTAAGTTCATCTATCTACAAGGGGATTCAGTACGTGCAGGTTAGCGCACTACCAGCCGAACAGCGCGAGCGATTGCTTTGTACAATCAATACAGAATTGTTCATTAAGATTCTCGTCGATGGAAAGCTAATAGGCAATTGTCTTCAGTTCAAGGACTACGAAAGGTGGTTCGAAAACGTATACAATCCAATTTCTATCGCTGAAGGACAAACGAGCGTTGTAAACGCCGGGAGCCGACTTGTCGATCTTGCTCCTGAGCCCACATCACGCTGAACTTTTGCTGTTAAGTAAATTTCTCTTTGCATCCTCATATTCTTGCCAGAGTACTTCGACAATCCCGGCAGCCGGCTTGATGGTATCTATTGCGGCAGCTATC
This sequence comes from Chryseolinea sp., assembly GCA_035489615.1. Lineage (GTDB taxonomy): Bacteria > Bacteroidota > Bacteroidia > Cytophagales > Cyclobacteriaceae > Chryseolinea. The sequence goes on along the minus strand of DATHKA010000394.1, from coordinate 276 downwards.
TGACCTATCTCCAATTCGCCTTCATCCAGATTCCCATCGAAGATGCCAAGCTTCGACCTTCGCTTCCCCAGCAAGTCAGCAAGTTCTTCTTTGGATGCTCCCCTGTGCTCTGCCGCTGCAACGCGATCATAAAACGTGTTCTTGATTAATCTAACGGGAGTAAGCTGTTTAAGTGTAAGTATCGTATCGCCCTCGATTGACCGAGCAACACGCTCTTTGAATGAATTGTGTGCCGACGACTCAGTGCTCGCAGCAAACAAACTTCCTATTTGAAAG
>DATHKA010000393.1:0-10319 GCA_035489615.1 Chryseolinea sp. | reverse complement strand
CATCTTTTGATTCTCATCCACCATTTTGAACACGTGTTCATCAAGGTAATATTCGGCAGCAGCCTGAATCTCCATATCGATCTCCCGATCTACAAGGAAAGCCTTCAGCTTAGCCAGGCGAGCCAGTATACGTTCGGATGTATTCTTGTAGGTGTCGCTCATCACGTGGGGTGAGGTGATCAGCTTGCGATAGCCCATTTGCTGAAAATGCAATATCACATCCTCCGACTCTTCATAGGATTGTACGCCATCGTCAAGTCCCGGAAGAAGATGGGAATGAATGTCTACCTCTAACGCGCTGACATTCTTGCTTGTATCTTTTTTTCTAACCCAGTCGAACACTATCCCTTAAAGATTTTCAAAGACTTTCTTATCCAATTACCGTTGCGCGGCTCTTCGTAGTAACCGTAACCATAGTTCTGCTCAGTCTGGTTCGGTAAGGCATTCAGCAGCGTGGTAATATTAGAGAATTTATTTATGTTGATGATGCGTTGCAAGTTGAAAAGGAAATCTTTTTTCGAATAGTTAGCCCTGAAGATGTAGATCGTAATGTCGGAGTGTTTCATCGCCATAATACCGTCCGTCACCAGTCCAACGGGAGGGGTGTCCAAAATCACATAGTCGTAATGCTTTTTCAGTTCCGTTAGTAAATTAATGAACTCCGGGTTCATCAACAGTTCTGACGGATTTGGCGGGTGTGGTCCAGAGGGCAGAAAGTCAAATGTCTCCAGGTTGGTATGTGAAATGCAGTCTTGCCACTTGGTTTTGTTGATGAGAATGGTACTCACTCCAGAAGTTTTATCAACGGGTTGACCGGCCACCGTGTCTTTGGGTTTGCGCATATCCAGGTCTACCAACACAACGCGCTTGTTTGACTGCGCGATCACACCGCCAAGGTTCATGGCAATAAACGACTTGCCTTCACCCGACACGGTCGACGAAACGGTAATTACCTTCTTGCTCGAATGGATATTGAAAAAGTCCAGGTTAGTACGCAGCGTGCGTATTGATTCAGTAACCATCGAACGGGGATGATTCAGGATGTGCAATTTGGCTTTATCCAGATTTCGCGACGTGGGTACAACCCCGAGAACCGGCGTACTGAGATTCTTCTCAATGTCACTGAGCGTCGTAATCCGATCGTTGAGCAGGTAAAGGGTGCCAAGCACAAATAACGCAAGCACCATACTGGACACAAACCCGATACCCCCGATCATTGTCTTGTTCGGCGACAGTGGCTGCATAGGCATGGCAGCAGGCGAGAGAATTTTGAAGTCTGGTATGGTACCCGCCTCGGCGATCTCGAATTCCGACTTGGATTGCATGAGCGAGAGGTAGAACTGCTCGTAGAGTTTATAGTAACGGAGGTTCTTGGAGAATTGCGTGGACTTGTCGGGCAGGTTTGAGAACTCGTATTCAAGCCGTGTTTTACTTTGATTCAACTGCTGGGATCGCTTCTGATATTCTGTTTTCAGCATGGTGAGCTGATTGGTGACCTTCTCCTTGAGGATTTCAGTTTCCCGTTCCTTTTCGCGATAAGCAAAAGTTACTTCATTGTAAGATAGTTTGAGCTTTTCCCTGTCAATGTATAATTTTTCGAGTCGCTCGAGGCTTGCCGACAAGGTTATGGGCATCATCGTTCGCTGTGAAATCGACAGGTAGAAGTTGCCCTGTCCGATACCCTGAATAAGATTGTCAACGTCGATCAGCCGTTGGTTCAGCGCGAATCGTTGGGAATCGATTTTTATGATGGCATCAACAGTTTTTTCAAGGCCTGCATCCACGTTGTTGGTCTTGTTCTGCAGGGTAAAATTCTCGAAGTAGTTCTCGTAACCCGTCATCTTACCCTCGATGGCGCCCAATTCGTTAGTTATCCATTCGATCTTTCGACGGGTGGCCAGGCTCTTTTGTTCGTTGCTAAACTGCAGGTAGTTTGTATCTATTTTATTCAGAATGGCTTGTGCCTTAAATGGATTGTGATCCTTGAAGGAAATCTGAATGGTATTAGCATTATAGTTAAGCGGCTCTGCGGTGAGATTGGTTAACAAATAGCCAAGTAACGCGTCTTTGGAATTGATAACAAAGTAATATCCGATTTCGTCACCCTTCAAGAACAGGTCGTTCTTTTCAAGGAGCAGGTCAACGCCATCCAACGCGATCCACTTGCCGTATGTGCCGGTAACGTCGGCCGTCCCATTCGAAAAGCCAAGCACGAACTGGTTATCGTCAGCCGTATGAAAGTTAATGCGTGAGTTAAGGAAGTTGCCGTTGTGAGCCTTATATGATACCTTAAATGGCCTGCCCTGGTAAAGTTCATCGTCCAGTACGCGACCCACGCTAAAATAACTGATTTCGAGACCGGCAGAATCCAGCACCCGCATCAGGAACAGTCGCGACTGAATGATTTCAATTTCCCCTGCGATCAGATTCAGACTTTGATCTTCAACGATAGTCGTCTTTATGCCAAACTCAGTCGCCTGTTCGTTGACGTCGAGTTTAAGTACTGAAGTAGACTCATACAAGTTCTTCGTGTATCGAATAACCAGGTATGCGGACACATTTACGATCGCCACAATGGCCACCAGCAAAATCCAATGCGACAGAAAAACGATCTTCAGTTTGTTGAGGTCGATTCCTTCCTGTGTTGATTGTTGGACCCTTATGGCGCGCTGATTGTCTACCATATCTTTACAATTGCAGCATTACCAATACGAGGGTCGATATGCTCGTCGCAAGACTGACCAGCACACCGTAATCGCGTACGCCTTCGAGGAAGGGGCGACGCACGGGTTCCACGTACACCACATCGCCCGGTTCTATCACGAGATTGTTTTTCAGGTACCCATCATACGTGCTGAAGTCAACCAGAAAAACTTTGTCTTGTCGCAGAACGCGGATGTTCTGGGCCTTTCCGTCGTTGTTAATACCCTTCGCCAGGGCAAGCACTTCCACGAGATGCATATTTTCGTTAACCAGGGGAATCACCTGTCCACCCGGAGCGCCAAGTACAACAACTCTCTTGTTCATATACATGAGGATCACGTAAGAACCCTGGTAATACTTGTTGTATTCTTTTTGCAGTATCTCTTCGGCCTCCCGGATCTTGAGGCCTTCTACCTTGATCTGTCCTACCATGGGAAACTTGGCAACACCGTTCACATCCACTAAATAGGTCGGCGTGGGTCGGGTCGCGAGGCTTTGCGTGCCTACGTCTTTGGTCAGTTGAAGATCCGGATCGATTATGCGTTCGCCATTGTTCGTATAGACGTCGAGTTGTAGCAAGTCGTTTAGCTGAATCACATAGTTTTTTTCGGCAGAAGCAACCTGCTGCTGAACAACACTCGGATCATCAATCTTAAACATAATGTTTTGCTTATACGAGGCACACGAAACGGCGCACAAGGCAACCAGTACGAGCAACGGATTGAGCACAGTGGGTTTTCTCAACGTTTGAAAAATTGATCGTGCAAAATTACAGATTTATTAATAAAGTCTGCCGCGACGGGCCAAAGGCGTTGCTGAGCCAGGTGCCGCTGTTGGGCCTACCGTTGCCGTCACGACCTGAATTACGCCCTTAGGAAACGCGCTTGAATTCGTCCAAAGCCGCCAGATACTTGCGAATAACCAGTATTTCGTCGTACTGCGCTTCCATCCGTGCCCTTCCATTTACACCAAACTTCTTCAATTGATCGTCTGCCATAACCGACATGGTGCGCATCTTCTCCGCCAGATCAACCGGATCCTTGATACGGCACAATAGTCCGTTTACCTGGTCTTCAACCACATGATTGCAACCCGGCACATTGGTGGCGATGATGGGTTTTGCCGAGCTGGCAGCTTCCAGCAACGTCCTGGGTGTTCCTTCGCGGTAGGAGGGCAGTACGATGCAATCGGCATCCGAAATAAAGGTCCTTACGTCGTCCGTAGTACCGAGATATTCGATGGTGTTGCTGTCAATCCATTCCTGAATGACCGGCTCTTTGATACCGCGCTTGTGCTCGGGGTCTTTGGCGCCCAACAACTGAAACTTGGCGTCGATACCATCGGCTTGTAATCGTTTTACAGCCTCTATGTATTCAAGAATTCCCTTGTCCGTGATGAGGCGTGAAATAAGCAGGAAGGTGAACTTCTTGTTGCGTTTAAACGAAACGGGTTTGAAGCGGTTAAGATCAATGCCGGAGCCCGGCAATATGTCAACGGCCCTTGAAGGAACAAGCTTCTTGTTGAGGAACAGCTTCAGGTCCTCCGGGTTTTGAAAGAACACTTTGTCTGCAAATCGAAAGCTGATTTTATACAGGATGATAGCAAACAATGACACCAGGTTGCGCTTCAGAAAGGCGGTACCCAGTCCACAGACGTTATTCACTACCGGGATGCGCAACATGGCGGCGGCAAGAGTTCCGTACACGTTGGGCTTGATCGTGTAATGTAGAATGATGTCCGGCTTTACACGTCGGTAGATCATGAACAGCTCCACGATAAGCGCCGAATCCTTAATGGGATTTGCGCCGCGGCTATCCATCTTAACAGGATGATAAATACATCCTGCATCCACAAGGCGACGCGAATATTCGTCTTGGGGTGCAATGGTATGTACTTCATGGCCTTGTTTCAGCAGGGCCGTAATGAAGTTCATCCTGAAATTATAGATATTCCAGGACGTGTTGAGGACGATGGCAATTCTCATCTAATCTGGGCTCTGATGTGAGAACCGAAAGTCGACCAAAGGGCGTCGAAAAATTCAGGTGTCTATTAAAAAATATGTGCTTTACTCTTCAAATATACGATAAAAGAAATCTGTTCGAACATGCATGTATGTATTTTCGAACTATTGAATAAGTTGCAACCAGTTATGAATCAAACTAGTAATAAACAACTGGCCGTGCTGGTGGCTGTTGGACAACCGCAGCAAACTGAAGAAACGAAGGAGCATCTGGATGAACTGGCATTTTTGGCCGAAACGGCGGGCATCCAGACCGTGAAACGCTTTGTGCAGCATTTGGCGCAACCCGATTCGCGTACGTTTGTCGGAAAGGGAAAGCTTGAAGAGATCAAAGCATACGTAATCGTCGAGGGTGTTCGTCATCTTATATTCGACGATGATCTATCACCGTCACAGCTGCGCAATCTGGAAAAGGAGTTAAACAAAGACGAGGGGGAATCCCATGTAAGAATTTACGACCGGAGCCTGCTTATTCTGGATATCTTCCTTTGGCGGGCGCAAACGGCCCAAGCGCGCACGCAGGTTGAACTGGCCCGCAATCAGTACCTTTTGCCGCGGCTAACCCGAATGTGGACTCACCTTGAGCGCCAGCGTGGAGGTACCGGTACCCGTGGCGGAGCAGGCGAGCGAGAAATAGAAACCGACCGTCGTAATATTCGTGATCAAATCACGGTGCTGAAGGAAAAGTTAAAGAAAATAGAAAAGCAGCAATTCACCCAACGCAAATCGCGCGGCACCATTATTCGCGTAGCGCTTGTGGGTTACACTAACGTTGGTAAGTCCACACTGATGAACCTCCTTTCCGGTTCCGGCGTGTTGGCTGAAAATAAGCTCTTCGCCACAGTCGATGCCACTGTGCGCAAAGTTACATTCGGCAATATCCCATTTCTGCTGTCAGACACCGTCGGGTTCATCCGAAAACTCCCCCATCACCTTATAGAATCATTCAAGTCGACGCTGGATGAGGTGAGAGAAGCAGATCTGCTGTTGCACGTAGTCGATGTTGCGCACCCCTTTCATGACAATCAGCTGGCCGTCGTGTCGAGTACGCTCCAGGAGATTGGCGCCGTGAACATCGTAACGGTGCTTGTGTTGAATAAAGTTGACCTTTATCTGAAAGCGCAGCCGGAGGCGAACCTGGAGGAAATGAAGGGCTATTACAGACACATGGGATACGAGCATGTGATTTTCGTGTCGGCGGCTACCGGATACAACATCCTTGAGTTGAAGAAGCTCCTGTTCGAAGAAGTAAAGAGGAAGCACCTGCAGATATTTCCCAATTTCCTAAAAGAGGGTTATGTGTTTTCGCCGTGGCCGAGTGAATGATGGGGGGTATGGATATGGCCGGGTGGCACGGCCTGTAAGGGACAAGGCATGCCTTGTCCGTACGGACGGCATGCAGATCAATTATCAGGCTAGGATCAATTATTCGGCCAGGCCGATCATCATAAAAGCTCCCCAATAAATTGGCTCCGGATAATTCACGCGCAATTCCTTCTTGGCGTCGATAAAGCTCTGCCTGAGTTGGCCAGAGTTGAGCCACTTCTGGTAAAACTTAAGCATCAATTGCTGTGTCGCTTCGTCATCGACCTTGAACATACTCATCACGAGTACCTTTGCGCCAGCAACGAGAAATGCGCGTTGAAGGCCATACACGCCTTCGCCGGCCTCGAGATCGCCTAACCCGGTTTCGCAGGCACTTAATACTACAAGGTCTGTTTTGTCGAGGTTCAAGCTCATCGCTTCGTAGGCGGTGAGAATGCCATTTTCCATATTGTAATTGTATGAGGTCTTATCCATAAGGTCGCCTGCGCCACGCAACAATAATCCGGTGCGCATTAACGGATTTTGATTGAGGGTCGCTTCGCTGCTGCCCAACTCTGACTCAAGCGTCGCTTGCTGACTGGGGCGATAGAATCCGTGCGTGGCGATATGAAATATCTTCGGACTGTTCACGCCTTTCACCTGTTCTTCTGTTGCGGATTGTTCAAGATACTCCGCAGTGACCCATCCCTTCTCCTTAAGCATGAACTGGAGCTGCTCGACTTCCCTCTCCGTGCCCGGAAGGGGAGTGATGGTCTGTTTCGCGGAGGCAGTGAGATAAAATTGCGGATTGCCAAACATCGACGCAGTGTTGTCGGGTGCGTTCGCCTTTGCTTTGAGCTTCTGCACGTACAAATCTTTTGTATTGCTCACCAACACGAAGTTTGCATTGTCGATTACGTATTTGCCATCCGGAGAAGGAATCGCCTCCAGATTGATCTGGTTGTAGATCCCGTCGGCGGACAGGTAAATGGTCGAGGCTTGCCCGATGCCATCCACGATCGGTTTCCAGAATATGTTGTAGGACACCTCGTCGGCAATCTTGCCAATGATCGAATTCCGGTAGAATTTGAAGTAACGCGTCTCCATTTTTTTGCCGTCTTGCAGCATAATCGCCTTGGGCCGGCTAAAATCCTTCTTGAGGAACAGCGCGGCGTACACAACTGAATCGGTGAAGTCGTGATTGAAGTAGCGATAACGCACCATTTCGATGGCCGTTTCGTTTGGCTTGAGCGATTTTTTTACATCGTCGAAAGTGATCCGCTTGTTCTCAAAGCTCTGACCAAATAGTTCGGACTGCTTGCTAAGGTCTTTTTCGAGTCGTTCGACTTCCTGTTGCAATACACCTGGATCGATGTCGCTTTCCCGCAGCTGGTCCGGACTCATCGATATCGCCAACGTCATCAATTCTTTCTTTTGTGACCACAGGCTGAACTGTGACTTGAGGTTCTCGTCGGTGCTGTTCATTATTCGCTCACGGATCTTGATCGACGAACTCAACAGCAATGCCTTAGTAAGTAACTGATAGTTATAAACCCTGCCGGAGAGATCCTTGAAATCATCGAGGTTGCTGAAGGCAAGCGTGTTGTAGAATTCGAAATCTGATCTGATAGTGTTCCAGTATTTTGCCTTCTCGCGTTCGCTGAGTGCAGGAAAGAATTGTTTGATGAAGTTTTCATAATTGTCAAGGGACTCCTCAATCATTCGTTTCGAACGCTTATAATCTTTCTCCATGTAATAGACTTTGCTCAGTCGCGACAATACCTTTACATATTCGGGATGCGTTGTGTTGAAGAATTTTTCATAAAGGTTCTTGGCCTGGTTATAGAACAGCTCTGCTTTCGGATAAACTTTCTGTTGATAGTAAACGTCGCCGGTGAGCATAAAAATGCTGGCGGCATTGATGTTGTTCTTCGTGCCCGTTTTAGCCTTCCAGATATTTTCGGCCACGGTTAACGCGTTGAAGGCGGTGTCGAAGCGACGTTCCGAGATGTAGAGCACGGCCATGTTCTTCATCAGGTCGGCATATTGCGGGTTGTCTTTGCCCAACTTCGTTTCGATGATGCCGCGCGCTTCAAGGAACAATGCCTCAACTGATTTGCGATCATCGCCCTTGTAGAACTTGATGAGCGCAAGCTGTGACAACGACCGGGCTACTTCTATGTGGTCTCGGCCGAATTGTTTCTCCTGACTGGCCAGCGCCTTGTTAACCATTTGCTCGGCCTTCTCATAGTCTCCGAGAGTATAATAGATGTCGCTCAGCAGTTTTTGCGTGGGCGCCGTTTTGGTCGACACATCGCCATACGTTTTTACGGCAATCTGGTTGGCTCCGTTAGCCACGCGTTCTGCCTCGGTATAATCACCTTTAGCCAGGAGGATGCGTGCCTGGTTAACCAACGGCTCGATAAGTCGAATCGAGTTTGCCCCATAGAGTTTTTCGTACTCGGGGATTTGTGTATGGAGCAGCCGGTCCGCCTCCGAGAAGCGACCCAGCTGAATGAACAGGGCGGTCAGTACTTCGGCGGTTGAAACATCGCTTCCTACAGAGACGTTTGCTTTGGCGATGAGTTTTCGCGAACGTTCAAGATTGGTTTCTGCTTCATCAAAAAGGCCCTTAATGCCATACAGTTTAGCCTGAGTTTCTATGGCATGCACGAGGTCGGCAATACGCCGATCGTCTTTGCGATATTCTTCCAGAATGGTCAGCGCTTTCGAGACGTTCGTCTCGGCTTTTTCATATTGACCGAGTTTGATCTGGAGCTGGGCGATGCGATCGAGTTCTACGCCGTAGTCCGGATCTTTGTCGCTGAACTTGGATCGCGCCACATCCGACGCCCGGTCAAGCGTGGCGCTAGCCTGCGTATAGTTATCCGTGAATTCGTAGAGCAACGCCAAATGGTTAAGAATTTCCAGGTGATCCTGGTGCCACGGTCCGATTTCCCGCGCGACAATTTGCGTGTAGCTTTCAGTAAAGATCTTCGACGCCTCGTCTACCTTGTTGGTGAAATCCAGGTAGAAACTGGCGAGCCTGATCTTTGACAAATGATACTCGGGTGATTTGTCGCCATAGAGCTCCTTCCGAATGTCGGCGACCTGCGTGAGATAGTTTTCGGCATTCGCGTATCGACGTTCGCGCAGCGCCACTTCGAAAAGAAAAGCCAGGATATGTTCCGTGGTGCGATAGTTCTTAGGCAGGTCTTTTGACTTCAGCAGGCGGGCCGCGTCCTCTTCCAGGTCTTTGGTCTTGTCGCGCTCGAGTTTAGAATCGAATTCGACCGCCTTAAGGTTGATTTGTACGAGACTGGAGCGGGGAAATGCCTTATCCAGTACTTTTTGATACTCCAATTTGGTATTGAGATACCGGGCGCGGTTGTTCTCCAAAAGCAATTGATGCAAGTAAGCCAGGTAAAGATCGTTTGCCAGCGGATTGGTGGGATTGGCGCGCTTCTTAAGATTGGCTAGAATATTTTCGAATTCGAGTTCTTTTTCCCGTTGCTCATTCCCGTTGTCGACGAGCATTTTCGCATACAAGTAATTGTTCTCGACGAGCGCAAGGTTCGCTTCGCCCATGTATTTCTGATTGTGCCTGATCCAGGTCTGCGCCACCTTGAAGGCGGAGTCGGCCGATAACAGAGAACCTCGCTTGCCATAGGCATTAGCCGTTTGCGTGAGCACCTGAGCATACTCGCTGAAACGCCGTGGTAGTTCAGCGTCTGGTACCCGTACCGTTGTAATTGTCTTTCCGTCGGTGGTGGTCTCTTTCTCAACGGCACGTTTCGCGAAAAAACCGGAAACCGTATTCAGCCGCTCGAGGGCGTCATGGCAAAATCCCTGGCCCGTCATGGCCTCGGCTTCCACTACGGTGGCGAGGGCCTGCAGGTACTCGGTACCCGATTCGTTTCGCGATAGAACCTCCCGGGCCTGCTCCAGGTATTCGCGACTTCGACGATAGTTTCCATATTCGTTGTAAATCGACGCAACATCCACTAATGTGGAGGCGTAGTTTACGCCGGTCTCCCCATAAATCGCCTTGCTGCTGTTAATGGCGGCGTCGACGATCGAGCCAAATCCTTCGAGCATTCCCGACTCCAGATTTATTCGGGCCTCCCTTATGTAGAGGCCCGGCATATAGGGATTTTGTTGGCCCATCTTGGCCACGACAGAACTGCGAAGCTTTTTCAGACCGCTCATGGCCTTAGAGTAGCTGCCGGCGGCGTAGCTTGCGTCAACCTTGCGCAGGCTTTTGTCGAATTTTTTGTTTTGCGCGTTTACA
>DATHKA010000392.1:0-9297 GCA_035489615.1 Chryseolinea sp. | reverse complement strand
AGGCGACTTGACGCGAACCATCCGGGTGGATGCCAAAGGAGAACTCGAAGCTTTAAAAGATACGATCAACCAGATGATCACGAACCTGCGCGAAACGACGCTGCGGAATCAGGACCAGGACTGGTTGAAGTCCAACCTGGCAAAGTTCACACAGATGCTTCAGGGCCAGAAGGATCTCAAGACCGTTACGAAACGCATTCTCTCAGAACTCGCCCAGGTGGTGTCCACCCACTATGGTGCGTTTTACATCCTGCGCCAGGACGAAGAAACCAGCCGCGTCAAACTCGAACTCTTCGCTTCCTATGCGTACAAAGAAGATAAGAACATCCCTCGCGAATTTTCCATAGGGGAAGGACTTGTGGGTCAATGCGCACAGGAGAAAGAGCGCATCCTGCTTACCAACGTCCCGGGGAACTATGTAAAGATCAATTCGGCCCTTGGTAAGGCAAGGCCGGCGAACCTCATCATCCTGCCGGTCATCTTTGAAACCAACGTAAAGGCCGTAATTGAGCTGGCCTCACTCGATCCATTCAGCGAAACCCATCTTGACTTCCTCGACCAGTTAACAGAAAGTCTGGGTATCGTTTTGAATACCATTGAAACCAACACGCGTACGGAAGAACTGCTGGCACAGTCGCAGTCGCTGGCGGGTGAGCTTAAGACGCAGCAGGAAGAATTGCGCCGCACGAACGACGAATTGCAGGACAAAGCATTGCTGCTGGTGAAGCAGAAAGACGAGGTGGAGGCGAAGAACAAAGAAGTGGAAGAAGCGCGCCGCTCGCTGGAAGAGAAGGCCGAACAGCTTACCCTCACGTCGAAATATAAGTCGGAATTTCTCGCGAACATGTCGCACGAACTGCGAACCCCACTCAACAGCTTGCTCATCCTCGCGCAGCAATTGTATGAAAATGCAGAGGGTAACCTGAACGACAAGCAGATTCGCTATGCCAAAACGATTCACTCCTGTGGCGATGACCTGATCCAGCTTATCAACGATATTCTTGATCTTTCGAAGATTGAATCGGGTTTTATTTCTGCGAACATCTCGTCGGTGCGTATCAGCGAGATCGCGAACTTCGTGGAAACGACGTTCAAACCGATCTCCGAAGCACGGAGCCTCAAGTTCCGGATAGAGACCGACTACCTGCTTCCGGCCGCTATGGATACAGACATACAACGTTTGAACCAGATCCTCAAGAACCTTCTTTCGAACGCGTTCAAATTCACGGAGAAAGGTGAGGTTTCATTGAAAATTTTTCAGTCGAAGCGCACCTGGCGTTCCGGAGTGCCAACGTTGGACAACGCACCCACGGTGGTTGCCTTCTCGATCAGCGACACAGGGATAGGCATACCGTTGGAGAAGCAATCGATCATATTCGAAGCGTTTCAGCAGGCCGAGGGTTCTACCAGCCGGAAGTATGGCGGAACGGGTCTCGGTCTGTCCATCAGCCGGGGTCTCGCCGAATTGCTCGGGGGAACCATCGAACTCGAAAGCCAGGCGGGCAGGGGAAGTACATTTACGCTATACCTCCCTTTGCAAAGTATGCCGATCGCCACGCCTCGCGAAGTATCCGAGAGCATCAAGGTGATTCAACAACTTCAACTGGACGCCGATGGCCAGCCGATGAACGCCTTGCTTGACAACCTGCGCCTCTCCAGCGAAGGCGTGGAAAGGGGTATGGATATCGTAAATGAAATGATTAATGAGACGGGCGACGACCGAACCCATATTCAGCAAGACGATAAAGTGGTATTGATCGTTGAAGATGATCTCCGGTTTGGAAAGATCCTTATTGAAAAGGCCCATGATCGAAATATGAAGGCGGTGGTAGCCACCAACTATCTCGAGGTGTTCGATTTCATTAACCGCTTCACACCTATCGCCATCACGCTCGACGTGAAACTTCCGGATACAAGTGGTTGGAAAGTGATCGACCTTTTGCGAAATGATCTGAACTATCGCCACATTCCCATTCACGTAATCTCCGGCGAAGAAAATCGCACCCTGGCCTTGAAACGAGGCGCGCGCAGCTTCTGGTTTAAGCCGCTGGATAACGACCTGCTGGAAAGTTTGTTTGACGACATCCTCGCGTATCACCAGCGGACAATTAAACACGTTCTGATCGTGGAGGACAACGAAATAGATTCTTCCCAGATCGCCAAGATGCTGCACGACGATCAGGTTGAGATCACAATTGTGGGCACCGGCAAGAAGGCACTGGAGCGCGTTCAGGCGCAACCCTTCGATTGTATTATTCTCGATTACACGCTGCCCGACGTGCCGGGATCAGAGTTGTTACGCGACATGCATAAAACCAAGCATGACCTCACTCCGGTAATTGTTTACTCAGGTAAAGATTTTAACAAGAATGAGCTGGCACAGATCAACTTACACGCCAGTTCGCATATTGTAAAAGGCGTGAATTCTATCGAGTATCTGTTGGAGGAAACAATTTCCCATGTGCATATCAATCACAAGAGCCTGGCACCCGAAAAGCGCCGGATCATAGAGAATATCAGAAACAAAGAAGATATACTGACCGGAAAGAATATCCTGATCGTCGATGACGACGTGCGTAACCTGTTCGCCCTGACCACGGTGTTTGAGCGTTTTAATATCAATGCCATTACCGCGGAAAGCGGGAAGGAGGCGATCAAGATCCTGACGGAAAATCCCAAGGTTGAAATGGTCCTGATGGACATCATGATGCCGGAGATGGATGGGTACGAAACGACGCAGAAAATAAGGCGCGAGCACAAGAACAACACGTTACCGATTATCGCCGTTACGGCGAAAGCGATGAAAGGAGACCGTCAGAAGTGCATTGAAGCGGGTGCTTCTGATTATATTACGAAGCCCGTGAAAATTGATCAGTTGCTTTCGCTGATGCGCTTGTGGTTTTGCAAGTGAGACTGGGGTTAATTTGCCGAGGTTAAAAGACGAACATAGTTCATGCAGCCGAAGATACTTTTAGTCGATGACCGGGAAGACAATCTCTTGTCAATCGAGACGATACTGGAACCAGGAGGCTACCAGTTTGTCAAAGCAAATTCCGGTCGGCAGGCGCTAAAGGTGTTGTTGAATGAGTTCGATTTTGCCATGATCCTGATGGACGTAAAGATGCCGAACCTCAACGGTTTCGAAACGGCGGCGCTGATCTATGAACGGGAGAAGCTGAAGCACATACCCATAATATTCATCACGGCGAATAACTATGGCGATGAGAGCATGTTTAAGGGTTACCAGTCGGGTGCCATTGATTTTATACTGAAGCCGTTTAATCCCGACGTGTTACGGGCGAAGGTCGGCGTGCTGATCGACCTCTACAGGAAGAACCGGTTGTTGTTTGAACAGGAGCAAAAATTGATTGCGATCAACCGAAATCTTGAACGCGAGATTAACGAGCGCAAGATTTCGGAAGAAAAGGTGCGGCAACTGAATCACAAGCTATTGGAGAACATTGCCAATCTTGAATCGGCGAACAAGGAGCTCGAACGTTTTGCCTTTATGGCGTCGCATGATCTGCAGGAGCCCTTGCGCAAAATCAGGATGTTTAGTGACAGGCTGTTTACCAAATACAAAGATGTGTTTGCAGAAGATGCCAAAATGGTTACGCGCATCCAGCAGGCAGCCGAGCGCATGCAGGCGTTGATTATAGACATCCTGGCGTTCTCCAAAATCTCTAATGATAAGTCGGCGTTTGTCGTCACGGATTTGAATCCGGTTATGAAGGAAATCCTCTCTGAAATGGAAGACGAAATCCATGACGCAGGCGCTGTCGTTACCATTGAGCAGCTGCCCACGCTGGCCGTCGGCCCCAGCCTGATCAGGCCCCTTTTCCATAACCTGCTCAGCAATGCGCTGAAATACCGGCGTAAGGACGCTCCGGCGCTTATCCAAATACGCTCGGAAACGAGCAATGGAGTTAACGACAGCAGTAAGACTTTTGTGAACCGATACTACCGGATATTCATAGAGGACAACGGCATTGGCTTCGATCCGAAATACGCAGAGGAGATCTTTGGAATGTTTCGGAGGCTTCACCACAACGGGGGCGAATATGCCGGAACTGGGGTAGGCCTGGCGTTGTGCAAGAAAATCGTGGAACTTCACAGTGGCTTTATTTCCGCCCGTAGCAAGCCGGGAGAGGGCTCAACATTTATTGTGTCGTTACCCATGCAACAATCGGAAAAACAGCGTGTTTTTGCCACCCACTAGTATGGGTGGGCAATATTTAGGCGTAAGATCTGACCTGGCAACTAGTTGTCTGGTACTATGACCATAGAGTAATGGCACTAGCCTACCACGACGTGGAGAGAATAATTCTGAGTGAGGTGCACAGCTCATCGAACCGGGTTGCCTTTAGCATGTGATGGGCAGCACCCAAAGCCTTGATTTCTTCAATGTCCTTGGTACCGAAAAAAGTGGAATACATGACAACGGGCACGTCGCGAAGCGTGCCCGAGAACTTCAAAGCCTGCAACACCTGTTTGCCGGTCAGCTTAGGCATGTTCATGTCAATGAATATCAGATCGGGCTTTAACAGCGCGTCGCCGTTTAGGAGCTCCAGGGCCTCTTCGCCATCATTGGCTACCGAACAATGCAGCAACGGATCCACCTCTCTCAAAGCGTCCATAAAAATTTCCTGGTCCTCTTCATCATCGTCGATAAGAAGTATAGCATTGTAACGCAGCATTATAGGACGAATTGAGGGGGATAAGCGATGGGGTTGCGCATACTGCTAAATTAACAAAATGATGTCCTGGCCCGCCAGAGTGGGAAAATTTATTGTTCAGACATGGCTTCCTACGTTTTCACCCCTTCCGATAAACGTGAAGCCTGAATCTTTTGTTGATTAACGCGATCAGGGTAGTTGGGAATGTCGATTATGAAATTTGTTCCTTTCCGCAGTTCTGACTTGATCTCAACAGTACCTTTCAACTTTTCGACGGCTTCCTGCACAATGTAAAGTCCCAATCCGGCGCCTTCGTTGTTAGGCGTGGCCCTAAAGAACATGTCGAATACTTTGCTTAGAAATTCCGGATGAATACCGATACCGTTGTCTTCGAATTCCATGTGGACTTTGTCTTCACGAATGGTTATCGAAATGCGAAGGAACGGATCAGTTTTGTGTTCGTCGTAGTATTTAATGGCGTTCGATATAATGTTATTGAAAATAACCGATAGCCTGTATTTGTCCGAGAACAGGGGAACGGTTTCATCAATGCGTATGTCTTTCACGATCAGAGAAGATCCCGGCATGTATTGCATGCGTTCGAGATTGTCACTGACGAGTTGGTTGATTTCGATCTGTTCGATGGTAAGGTCCTGGCGGGCATTGCGTGAATAATCCAGGATTTCCTTGAGGGTTTCGTCGAGCTTGTGAATGCTCTGTTCCATCATCGAGAAGTAGTCAGTGAAATTGTTATCACGTTTTTCGTCTTCCATACGGGCCAGGTTGATCAGTCCCAACACTGACCGTAATGGCGCCCGCAGATTGTGAGAGACGCTATAAACGAAGCTATCAAGCTCTTTGTTGATTTTCATTAGCTCCTCATACTGCTTGCGCATGGCATCGTTGGCCAGCAGCTTCGCGACTTCCGCCTCGCGTTGCTTTACCGCGTTCAGGATCGCCGTGGGAAGGCGTGTAAGGTTCGATTTTAATACATAGTCATCCGCTCCCTGTTTAAGGGAATTCACAGCAAATTCTTCCGACACGGCGCCCGTCACCAGGATGAAGGGTATTTTCAGCCCTGATTCGCGAAAAATTTCCAGTGCTTCCTGTGAGTTAAATGTTGGAAGGGAGTGGTCGGATAGTATTACATCGATCTGCCCCCGCTTCAGCGCTTTGATGAATTCTTCCCGTGTGTCGACCCGCTTAGCCGAGAAGTCCAAGTGTGCATCAGACAGCACGAATTCTATCAGCTCCAGGTCATCCTCCATGTCTTCAAGCACAAGTATCCTTAGGTTCTTTTTCATCCGATTGCGCGTTTGGTCCTGGTTCTTAGAACATGCCGAAGGCAGTTCCGAACAGTCAATTCCCCCTTCTGATTCTGTATTTATAATGCCTTTAGACGGCAAAAATTGTTCCGTAAGCGCCATGGCACCTGTTTTCGCGATGAATGCCCGGCAAAACTCCAAAATTCGCTCCAAAATCACGAAGCCAATATGTCAGACGGGTCACTGACACTGTCCGAGGGCGACCCAGATGACGATAAATACCAGCACTGTGCCCAGACAGCCGCCACCCAGTTTTTTTGCGCCATAACCGGCAATCAGTCCGCGTAAGAGATTATTCATAATTTAAGATAGAGATAAGTTTTTTCAGGGGTGCCTGACGGTTGACTATTTATTGGTTTGCACATGACTCATTCTACAGCTCCTGACTCATAACGCGCTCCTGACCCAACGCCGGTTCACTGGTATTCATCGGTTGTTTTACCAGTTGTTTGGCTAATTCCTTCTCGTCAGTGAGATCCAGCCGGAGCGGAGTCATGGAGATGTAACCCTCCTCCACAGCCCAGCGGTCTGTACCTTGTTCGGCCGGTTCCAGTGGAATAACCGTATACCAGTAGTGCTTTCTGCCCCTCGGATCGGTGCCAGGCAAAACCTTTCCATCGTACTGTCTTACCGATTGCCTTGTCCATTTGATCCCTTTTGCACGAAGCGGAATATTAACGTTGATAAGATTTACGTCTTTGTCCGCGAGTAATACCTTCAGGGTGTTGTTTACATCTGATTCCAGTTCTCTGAAGTCTGGATCTCTGTCTCCCACGGGGGTGCTAAGCGCAATGCCTTTCACGCCCAGCAGTACTGCCTGCTTGGCGCCTGCCAGTGTGCCGGAGTGCCACATGGCGTTGCCCAGGTTGGATCCGAGGTTGATGCCGCTCAGGACTACATCGACCTTCGAAATGTGCATACCCAGGGAAACACAGTCAGCAGGGGTACCGTTGACTTTATAGGCGTCAATCTTTTCACCAAAGTTTATGGGAGCCTTTCTATAGAACAAGGGTCTGGATCCTGTGATGGCATGGCCCATGGATGATTGCTCAACGTCGGGTGCAACCACACGCACCTGGCCATACCGGCTTGCGATGGTTGCCAGCGATAAGAGTCCGGGACTGTAGATGCCGTCGTCATTTGTGATGAGAATATTCATACGCGGATCACTCAAAAAATCATTCCAGCTATAAGTGGTACAGATTTGCTGGGTAGCTGATTTAGAAAAAACTCTTTAAAATGACATTAATCAAGGTTTTCCATAATCCCACGGCGGGCGAGGCGGAGCATACAAAGGAAAAGCTCGTCAGAAAGATCAAATCGGCGGGATTTGAATGTAGCTATTCCTCCACAAAAAAGGAGATCAGCGAGAAAAGGATCCCCGAATCCACGGATATCATTGCTGTGGCGGGAGGCGACGGTACAGTTAGAAAAATAGCGGAGTATTACTGCAGCGGAAAGGTACTTAACCGACGGCATCCCCTGGCCCTTCTTCCGTGGGGCACCGCAAACAACATTGCCAAAACACTCGGCATACAAGGCGAGCCCGATGAAATTATCGAACGCTGGAAGTTGGATAACCGACAAAATTTTGACATCGGAAAAGTCCACGGACTTAAGGATAATTATTTCTTCCTGGAAGCCATCGGATTTGGCGTGTTTCCAAAGCTGATCAAAACCATGCGCGATCGCATTAACAAGGCCAATAGCCCTGCCGAAGAAATTGAAATCGCGTTGAAAACGCTGCGGGGAATCGTCGAAGAATACAAACCGAAGAGCTGCGAGGTGAACATCGATGGCGAAATTTATAACGGAAAATTTCTAATGGT
Organism: Chryseolinea sp.; assembly: GCA_035489615.1. Classification (GTDB taxonomy): domain Bacteria; phylum Bacteroidota; class Bacteroidia; order Cytophagales; family Cyclobacteriaceae; genus Chryseolinea. Next base: position 1,467 of record DATHKA010000392.1, on the reverse strand, counting down.
TGAAGTCACCAATATCAGGTCTATTGGACCCAACCTGAACATTGCGCCGATGAGCCATTTCGATGATGGAGAGTTCGACGTAATTATGATCAGCGAGTCACAGCGGGAGGCGCTGCTGAGCTACATCGACGATAGGATGACGAATGGTAAAGAAACGCCGTTCTTCTACACATCGTTGAAGGCCCGCAAAGTGGAACTGAATTGGGGGGGGAAACTTATGCACGTTGACGACGAACTCATCGAACTGGATAAGTTTCAGAAGCTGGAGATCGAAATATTGAGAGATGTACTGACCTTTTTGGTATAACCAGCACCCTTGCTAATTGGCGGGGGGTGACTGACTGATGGTGGCCGGACCGGCTGCAGGGAGCTGAAATTCCTTGTCTTCACGGATCTGAAAGCCGATACCCTCTTTCTGAAATGCTTCGATGATCTTCAAATTGATCGATTCCTGGGCATTCATATAAACGAGGAAGTCAGGTACGGTAATGAAGAACACCACGGTAATGGTCAGGCCATATTCGGAGAAGCGCGCAACATGTGCGCGGTCGAAGCGTGTGTCCGGCGTGTGTTCGATAATGTCCTTGATGATACCCGGAATCTTTTTAAGCTTGTCGACAGGAGTCCTGTACAGTACGCTGAAATTGTACTCGACGCGGCGGTTTGCCTGGCGCTTGAAGTTGTGGACACGGGACTTGGTAAGGTCGCTGTTCGCAATGACGATCTGCTCGCCTGACAAACTTCGTAATCGCGTCGTCTTTAAACCGATGTATTCGATGGTGCCATTTTTGTCGTCAACATTGATGGCATCACCGACTTCGAAGGGCTTATCGAAGAAGATGACGAAGTAGTTGAAGAGATCACCGATAATATTCTGAGCGGCCAACGCAACGGCTATGCCACCAATTCCCACCCCCGTGAGTATGGTGGAAACATTATACCCCAGATTGTCGAATAGAAAGATGGCACCTAATACCCATATCACCATGTTGATCATGATCATGATGCCGCCGATCTGCTTGACCTTTTCCGTTCCGTTCTCCTGTTTGCCCACATAGGCCGCGAGTGCGATTTGAATAATTGATGAGAACAGCCTGATAATGAAAAAAGCTATGATCACGCTTACCGCCACGGTGAGAACCCGCTCGACTTTCGGCGACAGGCTCAAGGTATTGATGCTCCAATAAATGACGGCAGTGCCCGCAATAGGCATTACAAAACGCTTTGCTTCGGTGAATACCATATCATCAATGGTCGATTCACTCTTGGCTACGATGCCAGCCACGGTCCGCAGAATAAGTCTTTTGAAGATGGCCAACAGCAGTATGCCGATCAAAAGTATGCCCGCGCCGATCAGATATTCCTGAACGGTATTGTTAAAGTACTTCTTGTCCAACAATTCTTCTAGAGAGTACATACGATGAAATGCTAAGCTTCTCCTGTGCGCGCCGGTGTGGTTTCCTTCAT
>DATHKA010000391.1:0-2065 GCA_035489615.1 Chryseolinea sp. | reverse complement strand
TTGAAAAGAAAAACAAGATCATCCTCCCGGAGGAGAAAAAGATCGTTGCCTTCCATGAGGCGGGTCACGCAGTGGCAGGATGGTTCCTGGAGCATGCCGATCCGCTGGTGAAGGTCAGTATCGTACCCCGTGGTGTCGCTGCGTTGGGTTACGCCCAATACCTCCCCCGCGAGCAGTTCCTTTATCAAACTGAACAGATGCTGGATGAGATGTGCATGGCCTTTGGCGGACGTGCTGCCGAAGAGATTATCTTCAACAAAATCTCAACGGGTGCGCTGAGCGACCTCGAGCGGATCACGAAGATGGCCTACAGCATTGTTTCCATCTACGGCATGAATCCCGTGATTGGTAACATTTCGTTCTACGATTCGAAGCAATCTGAATACTCGTTCCAGAAACCGTACTCGGAAGCAACTGCCGAAAAGATCGACAACGAAGTGAAGCGTCTGATTGATGATGCCTATGACCGTACGAAGCGACTGCTCACGCAGCATCGTCCGCATCTCGAAATGATTGCGAAGGAGTTGCTTGAAAAAGAAATCCTGTTCCAGGCTGATCTTGAGCGCCTCATTGGAAAGCGTCCATTCGAAAAGCTCACCACTTACCAGCAGTTTACCAACGGTTCGGGTAAGTATGAGAAGAAGCAGCATGAGAACGAGCAGCCGGGTGTTGATCCAACGCCGACGCTGGAAGGCGAAAGGCAGGAGGACCTGGCCTGAAAGCGCCCGGTCATTGCCACAGGGCAGACCTCAACTACAGTAAGTTAAATTATCGTGAATAATCTTATTTTTGAACTCAGGCGGCTGTCCGCCTGAGTTTTTTTTATGTCCGATCCGAATTCAAACCTGCAAGGAAAAAAAATATATTTCGCGTCCGACTTTCACCTCGGCGTACCCACCCCTGAAGCCAGCCTTGAACGCGAGAAAAAGATCGTCCGATGGCTCGACTCAATCAAGGATGATGCGCACTCGATCTATCTGCTCGGTGATATCTTCGATTTCTGGTTCGAATACCGTCACACCATTCCCAAGGGATTTATCCGGCTGCAGGGAAAGCTGGCCGAATTGCGTGACGCAAACATTCCCATCCAGTTCTTCACAGGCAACCACGACATGTGGATGTTTGATTATTTCGAAAAGGAATTAGCCATTCCCGTACATCGCGATCCCCGGCAATTAACGGTAGGCGGACAGAAGCTGATGATTGGTCACGGCGATGGACTGGGACCGGGGGATTTTCAATACAAGATCATCAAGAAGTTTTTCAACAGCCGGCTTTGCCAGTGGCTGTTTGCCCGACTTCACCCGAACCTTGGAATAGGAATTGCCAAGTATTGGTCGAGGAAGAGTCGGATCAGCAACGATCAGAAGGGTGAAGAACAGTTCAAGGGTGAGGAAGATGAGTACCTCTTGATTTACTGTCGCGAGGTGGAACAGCGCGAGCACCACGACTTCTACATATTTGGTCATCGGCACCTTCCGCTGGACATCAGGATCGGAGAAAGCAGCCGCTATATCAACCTGGGTGAATGGGTCAACTTCAACACCTATGGCGTGTACGATGGCCGTACTGTCGAGCTAAAAACTTTCAAAGGATAGCGCAGGCTTCTTTTTATGAGGTTGTGTGAAATAAAATGAACCTGCACCCGGTTAGCTAAGCGGTGCGAACGAGGAGCACAAACGACCATGACACTACCCGCAAATATGACGTTGAATCTCATCGTTCTGCTATCGCCGCTCTTCGCAATTCCACTTGCTGCTCAACCTCCGAAAAAATCGGTCACACTCGAGCAGGAAGTTGTGTCTGTGGCGATCGATCGGCCAGGCGACCTGTACGTCACCCTATTCAACGGCAAACTGTTGCGCATCGACTCCGATGGCACCATTTCGCCACTGACCGAGGTGTCGCATCTGCCGGCACTATTTGACCCACGTGACGGGTCGCGGTTATTTGCTTACTACCGCGACGATCAACGCTATGTCTATTTCAGCATCTCTCGCGAAATGTCGTCGCACCTTCTCGATTCGGCATTTGCGATCCAACCCTGGTTAGTGTGTCCCAGTGG
>DATHKA010000390.1:0-5431 GCA_035489615.1 Chryseolinea sp. | reverse complement strand
CACCTTACTACCCTTTTGAGTCGTCACGCCCCAGTCACGCGCGGTTAGCGGGCCGCCGCGCGTGCCATAAATAGTTTCTCCATGTGCATTTAGCCATTCGCCCATTTCCTTCAGAGAAGCAACGTGTTCCGGCTGAATTTTGCCGTTCGGCATCGGCCCCACGTTAAGCAGGAAGTTGGCGCCGTAACCGGCAGCTTTTACCAGGTATTGCACGAGCACCTTCTTACTCTTGTGCTGATCGTCCTTCAAATGAAAGCCCCAGGAATTGTTAATTGTCTCGCAGGTTTCCTTGGGCAACGCACCCACTACCTGTTCTGTTGAGAATCCCGTCGTGTTGTGACCGGGCAGGTCCTTCTCAAACATCTGGAAGTCTTCACCTTCGTAAGGTGCACGATGATGATTACTGCCAACGAGCGCGGCCGGCTGCAGCTGATGGATGAGTTTATACGTTTTTTCCAGACGCCAGTCAGCATCTTTCTTGTCCCACATCCCGTCGAACCAGATGCCAGCGACATCACCATAGTTAGTAAGGAGCTCAGATAATTGCGCATCCATGTAGTCGAGGTACCGGTTGAAGTCACCGGACTCTGGGCGCCCGGTCCAGCTTCCTCCCGTGTTTCCCCGCGGGAAGTAATCGGGATGATGCCAGTCGAGCTGTGAATGATAAAAGAACAGCCTGATGCCTTCTTTGCGACATTCGTCCGCCAGCATTTTTAATACGTCCTTTCCATAAGGCGTGCGTTTAACAATATTATAGTCGGACACCTGGCTGTTCCACATAGCGAAACCATCGTGATGCTTGCTCGTTATGGTGATGTACTTCATGCCAGCGCTTTTGGCCATTTGCACCCAGGCCTTGGCATCGAACTCTGTGGGATTAAAAAAGCCCGGAATCTTTTCGTACGCTTTGATAGGAATCTGCTGCTGGTTCATTACCCATTCGCCATCGCCCAGAACACTGTATACACCCCAATGGATGAATAATCCGAATTTTGCGTCCTGAAACCATTCGCGGCTCTTCAGATTTTCAGGCGTCGGCTCGTACTTCCATTGCGCGTTGCACCAGAACGTGGTCAGCGCTATTAGTATGAGGGCATTCAACAAGCGTGAGATTGGCTTCATGCGGTTTTACGTTTAAATTGCATCGCTCAAATTAATGGATTAGACATGAGATACGAAAGCATAGATAAGGAACTCTTCATCTCTAACCGGAAACATCTGGCCAAGGAATTGAAGTCAAACTCCATCGCCATTCTAAACGCCAATGATGTAATGCCGACCAATGCAGATGGTACACTGCGCTTCAGACAGAACAGTGATTTGTTTTATTTGTCGGGCGTAGATCAGGAAGAAACCATCTTGGTGTTGTTTCCGGATGCTCCCGATAAGAAGTATCGCGAGGTATTGTTTCTGCGCGAGACGAACGATCTCATTGCCACCTGGGAAGGGCACAAACTCACTAAAAAAGAAGCCAGTGATGTAACGGGTGTTGACACCGTGTTGTGGACAACCGAATTCTGGCAGGTGTTCAAAATGCTGATGGTGATGGGTGATGTGGAACATGTATACCTTAACACCAACGATCATTACCGCGCCGATGTCGTAGTGGAGTCGCGTGAGATGCGATTTGTCAAGACGTGCATGGAAAGATTCCCGCTCCATCGTTACGAACGTCTGGCACCGATCTTGCATCGTCTTCGTTCGTTGAAGTCTAAGATCGAGATTGGTCTGATGCAACGCGCCTGTGACATCACTGAGCAAGGCTTTATGCGTGTGTTGAAATTTGTGAAGCCTGGTGTGAAGGAGTACGAGATTGAAGCCGAGTGGGCGCACGAGTTCCTGCGCAACGGCTCCCGCGGTTTTGCCTATGAGCCCATCATCGCCTCGGGGGCCAATTCCTGTGTCCTTCATTACATCGAGAACAATCAGGTCTGCCAGGCGGGCGAAGTTCTGCTACTCGATGTTGGAGCAGAGTATGCCAACTACAACGCTGACCTTACACGCACTATCCCCGTTGGCGGAAAATTTACGCCTCGACAGCGAGAAGTCTACGATGCCGTGCTACACGTGAAGCGGGAAGCTGCCAAAATGCTCAAGCCGGGAGAAAAGTATTACGATTACCATCGGGAGGTGCAAAAGATCATGGAATCTGTGCTCATCGATTTGCGCCTGCTCGACAAACACGACGTCAAACATCAGGAAAAGAATAAACCCTTGTTCCAAAAGTATTTCATGCATGGCACAGGCCACCAATTGGGTCTTGATGTACATGATGTCGGCAATATGTATCATCAGATGCGGGCGGGCCAGGTGTGGACGGTTGAACCGGGCATCTACATTCGTGAAGAGGGTTTTGGCGTACGCATCGAAAACAACGTGGTTATCGGTGAAGACGGCGTGTTCGATCTGATGCGGAACATCCCTGAAGAGGCCGATGAAATTGAGTCCATCATGCAATCCTGATTCATATGCGCTATTGGCTAACCTCGATCATCCTCATGTTGTCACTTTTCGCCGTGCAGGCTCATGAATTCTGGCTTCAGGCTGATCGTTATTTTATCAAGACGGGTGAGAAGGTTCAATTGAAGTTCATGGTCGGCGAGAACTTCATGGGGGAACCATGGGATCTGAAGGTGCATCGCGTGGAGTCACTGGCGGCCTATGAGGGAGAGATCGTGCGAACGCTGGTTGACAGCATCGACCAGGAAACGGGCACGCTTTCCACCAGGTTCGCGAAGCCGGGCACGAAGATGCTGGTGATGCAAAGCAATGCAGCCTTCATCGAATTGGAGCCAGACTTATTCAATGCGTATCTGAAAGAGGATGGACTCGACGAGGTATATGCAGTGCGTGAACAAAGCAAAACACTGGGAAGCAAGGCGCGCGAGCACTACTCGCGACACACGAAGCTATTTGTACAAGTCGGAGAGACGCGCGACGAAGTTTATAAAAAGATTGTGGGCATGCCCATAGAACTGGTGCCGCAACGCAATCCTTATGAATTGAAGAAGGCGGACAAGATCCGGTTTCTTGTGCTTTTTAACGGAAAGCCCCTGTTTGGGGCAAAGGTTCGTGTATGGAACCGCTTTGATAATCGAACGACGATCCAAAATCTTTACGCTCAAAAGGACGGGATGATTGAAATGCAAATCAGCAATCCAGGTTCATGGATGGTGAGCGTGGTCAAGATGATACCATCCAAGGACCCGGCGGCTGATTGGAGAAGCTACTGGGGCAGTCTTGTATTTGCCGTGAAGCCATGAACATCCATGCCGACAAAGCGCCTGATCCCGTTGGCCCTTACCCCCACGCGCGTATAGTAGGGGAGTTGTTGTTCCTTTCCGGTGTCGGGCCAAGAAAGAAGGGGAGTTCCGGTATTCCTGGTGTTACGCTGGACTCTAAGGGTCACATCGCTTCTTATGACATCGGGATCCAGTGTCGTTCTGTTTTTGAAAATGTTCGTTTGATTTTGGAAGCCTCCGGGTCGGAGTGGGAGAATCTCGTAGACGTTACCGTGTTTCTCACCAACATGAAGGAAGACTTTGCCACCTACAACCACATCTACGCGGAGTATTTCGTCCACAACAAGCCCTGTCGCACAACGGTGGAGGTAACAGCGCTGCCTACACCCATCGCCATCGAATTGAAGTGCATCGCAACAATAGGGAAGCACGCTTAAACCCCGAAACTCTCACCACATCCGCAGGTGCGTGTAGCGTTCGGGTTAATGAACTGAAATCCTTTTCCGTTCAATCCGTCTGAAAAATCCAGCACCGTGCCCACCAGATACAGCAGGCTTTTCTTGTCAACGAGGATTTTGATACCCTTGTCTTCAAAGATCTGGTCAGCCGGTTTGACCTCGTCGTCGAAATTCAAATCGTACATCAAGCCAGAACATCCACCACCCTTAACCATGACACGCACATTGTTGAAAACGGCCCGCCCTTCTTCCTTGCGCAGTTCAATGATTTTTTCTTTGGCTTTATCAGTTACAGTAATCATAGTTCAATCGTTATGAGATCGGATTGAGCACCACGCTAAAAACCGTGATGGTATTCATGTCGCGACCATAATAGAGTTTCTGCAGCGCATTCAGGATGTTGCCCGCTTTGAAATACGAGGTGTGTAGCTCCGTATCCCCTTTTGCCACCCACTGTATCGTATACGAGTTCTCCTTTTCTTTATACCGCTGCACATAGTTCAGCATCTTCTTCAATGCATCTACCTTGTCAGCGCCATGCTCGCTGTGAAACAGGAACGCCTGGTTGTGCCGCGGATTGATGGTGATCAAATCGAGTTTGACCTTGCCATCCACGTTTGAATACTCAAAAACCAGGTCGGAGGTTCGCAAACCGAGATAGTCCTTGATTTCCTGCTGGATTCGTGCCGCCTCGACGTGCATGTCACTCAACGTTTCAGTCATTGGGTAAAGATTCAAATGGCAAACTTCCGATTTAGCCAAAAAGTTTCGTTTTTGGCCCATAAAGATAGTCAATAATGGAAAAACTGGAGCATATCGGAATTGCCGTGCGGAACCTGGCTGAGGCCAATGAGGTATTTGCCCGCCTGCTGGGAAAACAACCCTATAAGACCGAAGAGGTAGAATCGGAAGGCGTCCGAACGTCGTTTTTTGAACTCGGCGGCTTAAAGATCGAACTATTGGAGTCCAGCCGGGTCGGATCACCGATTGACAAGTTTCTGGAAAAGCGGGGCGAGGGCATCCACCATTTGGCTTTTGAGGTGGCCAACATTCAAGACAGTATGGCAACCTGCAAAGCGGCTGGATTTGAGCCTATTAACCCCGAACCCAAGCCCGGTGCCGACAATAAGTTAATCAGTTTTCTGCACCCCAGACAAACGGGCGGGGTGCTGATTGAACTCTGCCAGGAGATCAGGGACGCTTCATCTCGCTAGTGGAACGTCCACCGTACTGAATTGAGTTGTAGTACTTCTGCTTCTTTTTGCCTTTGGCTGTCTTGTAATAAGGCTTGGGACCACAGGCAGCCAGGCAGCAGGCGAGGACAAAAAACAGGGTTAAATAGAGCCTCATGGTATGAAAAGTCATGTATAGTTACACCGGCCAGCGAAAGCAAACCAATCATATTCGACCATAATCTTACTTTTGCATGTTGAGCCGCAGCCTGCTCCGGCAAAACACATCGCAACAACCGCAAAATCGCATGGACCAACAACGTTCGGAGATCAGTCAACTGGGGGAATTCGGCCTCATTGATCGCATCAGCAAGCAATTCAACGTCGGCAACTCAACTTCGGTAAAGGGTATTGGCGACGACGCCGCCGTGATCGACACAGGTGGCGACTACCTGCTGGTGTCGACAGACATGTTGGTAGAGGGGATCCACTTTGATCTTTCTTATTCTCCTATCCAGCACCTGGGATACAAGGCCGTTGCGGTAAACGTATCAGATAT
>DATHKA010000389.1:0-4619 GCA_035489615.1 Chryseolinea sp. | reverse complement strand
GAGATCGTCACCGATGATACGAAGGGCAAGTTCGGTCCTTTTGCCGGACAGGTTTTTGTCGGCGATCAGGGACAAAGCAAAATCATGCGCGTAGTGCTGGAGAAGGTGAAAGGCGAATACCAGGGTGTGGCATTTGATTTCCGCTCCGGATTCCAGTCAGGCGTGTTGCGCATGAACTGGGGTCACGATGGTTCGATGTACGCCGGACTTACCAACCGCGGTTGGGGTTCTGCCGGCACGATGACGGCAGGTTTACAGCGCGTGCTCTGGACCGGTGCACTGCCTATGGAAATGAAGACCGTCAAAGCCATGCCCGATGGATTCGAAATCGAATTCACCATGCCGGTAGACAAGACGACCGCTGCCCTGGTCGATTCTTACGCTGGCCGAAGTTACATTTATAAGTATCATCCGGTGTATGGAAGTCCGACGGTGAACGCCGAACCACTTGCTATCAAAGGTGTCAAAGTATCTGACGATGGCATGAAGGTGCGCATCGTGGTGGACAATCTTCGTCAATACTACCTTCATGAAATCAACGTATCGGGTATACGTTCAACGTCGGGCCTATCGGTGTTGCACGCCAATGCCTATTACACATTGAACAACATCCCCGATGGCGATAAGCTGCCGGCGTCTGACCTGAGCACGAAGCGCAAGGCACCCGCTAAGCCTGCAACGCCTGGCGCATCGGCGAAGACGGCTTCATCAAAGACGACCACTTCAGCGACGGCAACGGCCTATGCCGAAATCGAACCCCTGCTGGTGAAGAACACTTGCACGGCCTGCCATCAAACGAGCAAACGCCAGGTGGGTCCTGCCTTTACTGATATTGCCAAGCGCAAGTACGCGAACGAGCGCATCGTTCAATTGATTTACAACCCTGATCCGAAGAACTGGCCGGAGCATGAAACGCCGATGGCTGCCATGCCTCAGGTTCCCAAAGATGAGGCGTTGAAGATTGCGGGGTGGATCAATTCGCTGCGCGCGGCACAGCCTTAGTTTATCCGAGAATTCTTGTGTTTAAAGACTCTGCTTTCGGGGTCTTTTTTAATGCAGGACGTAGCTAATATCCCGGGAGGTAAAAACCGCGTCCTTCGGCATCGGTTCTTCCATTATTTTACGCGTGTCGCCAATTAATCCCTCTTCGAAGAATTTTCTCTAGTCCCAGGAGCGCTCCTGCGGTAAGGACAATCACGTCGAAATATAAAATTGGCGCCCGGAAGGCACTCGTCCAACTGATCAAGCGGTCGGCAAGCCAGGAAGAATAGAGGAACGTGGCGGTCGGCGTGTTATGGGTCGGATAGGTCAACGCCATCACGACACATACTCCCATGAAGAGGCCAACGGATATCCACACGCCGCGGCCAATTACCGGCTTAATAACCTGATGTCCCACGCTGATACCTTGCTGTACGTTGTAAGTGAAATTTGTCGGAGGTTCAGTCAAATGACCCTCCCGCAACACTTTCCTTAAACGGTCGTTCACAGGTGTTTGCTCCGTTTCCAGAAACGCCGTCTCTTGCATCACCCCTTCCGTGAATCCATCCGGCGGCGCAGGCAGTTCCACCTGTCGAAGCAATATTTGCAGGCGGTCGATCTTTTTTTGTTCCATACTCACCGGTATTGAAATTCTACTTACAACAAAAAACGCAATTCCCGTTCAAGCTTCTTCCGCGCCCTGAACAATTTGATCTTGATGTTGGCGCCTGTAAGCCCGGTGATCTGCTGAATCTCGCGAATTGAGTTCTCATTAATATAATAAAGCATCACGAGCAATCCTTCGGTCTCAGGTAGCCGGTCTATAGCAAACCTGATGTGGCGCTGAATATCGTCTGATTGCATCTTCACGAGTTGAGGAGTTGTGTTGTCCTGCGCGAAATTCGCCATGATAGAATCTGACATTGCCGAAGTCTTTATCCTTGTATTCTTTCTTTGGGCAATCGCTGTTCTGTAAACAATGGTGTACAGCCACGTAGAAAATTTTGATTTACCTTCAAATTGATGAATCTGTTGATAGGCCTTTATAAACCCCTCCTGCGCCGCGTCCTGTGCCTCTTCTTCGTTTCCGAGTATTTTGAGTGCAATTGAAAACGCGAATAACTTATAGGCGTCTACCAGCACGGCATATGCGGCGTGTTCACCATCGCGAACCTTGCGGATATACTCTTGCTCGTCCAAATCGCGCATAAACCGGTATAGGAGCAAATTAGTCAAGCATCGGTTACAGCCTAGCCGGGATATTTCTAAAAAAAGAATTTCTGAAGGAAAGTGTATCCGACGTTCCCTCGAGTTGCTCTCATGGGAAACAGCAATCAAAAAATTATGCACGAAATAACCCGGGATTTTCTCGTATCAATCGCAGCGTTTGCCAGCGCCTTCGGAATCATCTATATAATAGTCGTCACGCGGTACCGTGAACGCATGTCCATGCTCGAAAAAGGTGTTGACCCAGCCAACTTCTCTAAATCGGGCGACGGTTCAAAAACGCTCAAGTTTGGAATGCTGTCTGTCGGCGTCGCCCTGGGAATACTAATGGGCAATCTGTTGGATAAGAACGAACTCCTGGATACGGCAGCCGCGTATTTCTCTATGACGTTTCTATTTGGCGGCTTAAGCCTCATTCTAAATTACATTATCGAACGCAAGGCTAAACGTTTGTAGTGCCAGGTTTCAACAATCGACTGATCACAGACATGAAAACACCCTTAACATTCTGCGCCGTGCTGCTTCTCCTGGGATATCCTTCAATGGCCCAAAAAACGATGCCGCCCGACGAGGCAAGTGCAATACTGCGGAAAGACAGTACTTTTTGGTTACTCTACAATAACTGCCAAATTGAATCTATGCGTGACTTCTTTACGGAAGATTTGGAATTCTATCACGACATGGGTGGGGTTACCAAGGGAGTTGATCAATTGCTGGAAACCTCACGAAAAAATCTCTGCAGCAATGATAATTTTCGGCTCCGTCGCGATGTAGTTTCGGGCAGCACCAAACTGTATCCCATGTTTGACGGTGACAAGCTCTACGGAGCAGTCCTCACGGGAGAACACGTGTTTTATATCATCGAAAACGGCAACAAACCGCGCCTCGACGGACTGGCGAAATTCAGTCACCTGTTCTTAAAGACCGATGCCGGATGGAAGATGGCACGGGTGTTCAGCTACAGCCACGGTCCTGCACCCTATTTGAATCAACGTAAAGAGATCAAGCTGAGTCATGCGCAACTCAAGCATTACGTCGGCGAATATCAGGCCCCGGATGCAGGAAAATGCACCGTGAAGGAATCGCATGGATTGTTGCTCCTGGCTATTGGTGAGAAGACTTATACTTTACATCCCGAAAGCGACACCTTGTTCTTTCAGGCAGATCGCGATCTCACCTTTGAATTCCTGAATGGCAAAATGATCGTTCGGGAATTTGAAAAAATTGTGGAAGAGGCCGTGAAAGTGAATTGAATGAATCAGGATTTTGAGATGTCCTGGGCTTTCGAAACAATAGCTACAGCCGCTTGTGTCACTCCTTCACCAATACTTCTATATCATCGAAAGATACCTGTCCGGTAGTGCCAGGCAACATCACAACGAAAATGATCAGGACGGTAGTCTTCGGTGAAAAGCAGGGTATGATCACCTCTTTTATATGATTGCTCAGCACGCCTGAAACGGGATTGTCCTCAGTCGTGACAAATTCAATCTGTTCAGTTGAAGCGCCTGTCCTGGCAATGAGGTTGTCGTAAACTCTTACGGCAATGCCTGCGCCCGGGCCGGTAAGGCCCGCTGAGTTCATCTTCACACGCAACTTAACTTCCGCACACTTGGGAATAGCCGGGCTGCTGATCTGCTTGTACCAATAGCTGTTTTCACTACTCGCGCCACTGGCTGAATTGATGGTGATGGATTGGCCGTGTTCACCTGTATAAAGACCGTTAGAGGAATAGAATATCCACTCCGTATCTCCGGATGTGTTCGCATAGAATTGTGGGTTCGTAGCAAAGTCCTGACCATAGTCTATACATTGTGTGAGCTTGGTGAGCTGATCGAAAAGCTCGTCGATATAATAGGTTCTTTTTTCGACATCGTCCGCCCGATATGTCGGTAATACTCCACCTGACATCATGGACGCCGGGCTACCGTCGCAGCGAAGGCTATTGTCATGGGTGCGGTTCAGGAATGCATGTCCGAGTTCATGGAACGCCAGTATTTCCCGGTCAGCATCGCCCAGGTAAGCCCATTGGCAAGTTTGTGAAATTTCAATCCGTCTCGTTCCATTTCCATCGTAATCCGGGAACCCATAGCCGCAAAAGGTGCGACCTTCCCGGTTTATGCTCTCAACGTATTCTGTCTGCACGGCGGAGAGATCCAGGTCATACCCTCGTTGGCGTGCCTCATCGGCGAACCGATCAAGAAAAATGTTCAGGTTCGGATAATCATGCTGTTCCAAGTCTTCGCAGCCGGCCGCCAGCATGCCGGCAAGAATAAAATGCAGGAGTGTGCGTAACTTCATGACTGAATCTGCAAAACGGAAGTTGAGAACAGGTGAGTGTTGCGCGAACGCATTATTCCAACAGGTTCGTTGAACCGCATACGAATGTCGGCCGGACTATCCTATTGACT
>DATHKA010000388.1:0-32306 GCA_035489615.1 Chryseolinea sp. | reverse complement strand
AAAAAAGCTCCTGAGAAAATATCCCCAAGGCATCGCCACGATAGGCATAATAACCCACATAAAATCGCTTGTCATTTGCTCGGCATCCGACCCTGCAAGTTCGTCCCTTACCCACAACGGATACGCGACAATGGAAAGCCACACGATCTTGTAAAAGACCTGCAACACGATGATGGGCAACATCTTCAGCGGCTTGATGATGCCCAGAACAGACATCGTCGAGTAGGCGGCCCACATGCAGAATGCCACGGCGTTCACCGGTTTCCATGCACCTTCGTGATTAATAATTGCGGTCCATGAGAACATACCAATGAAAATCAATGTGAGCGTGAAGACCGCGCGAAGCAGATAGATCTGAATCGGACGCACGCCCTCATAATGGGTGTAGTCACGCATGAAAGGCCTTGTAATAAAAGTTAGTGTTTTCATAAAATTTTTTCCTGAAGGTGGTGACGCCATCAAGGCCTGTTAAACTATTCTGACAGATACACGTTTTACCATTGCCAAACGCGTGTGTAGACTGACGAGCTTTTTGGTCATGTCACGGGACGGTTTCGTCCGCGTAAAAGCTACTTCTGTCCCGAAACTTTGTAGCGCATGCGAAAAAACAGACAACTTTGAGAAACTTCAAGATCATGCTGTTTAAGCACAAAGTAATTTTCTGGATATCGCTTGGCCTTTTGCTGTTCGGGTTCTTCCGATGGTTGTCTGGCATCGCGATGCCTGAGATTGCCAACCCTTTTGCCATTGGCACAACCTTCATTCTTGTTTCCGGATTGCTGCTGGGAAACGTACTTACCAAATTAGCTGTTCGGACAAACGCCATCCGCAACGTGGCGAACACCATTGTTCTTGCCGCCGCCTTCATCCTGGTTGGTTTTATCGCCATTGCATTTCTGCTGAACGCCATGATCGAGAATACAACGCTCTTCCCATTCGCGATCACAGTGCTCCTGCTATTTCTGGTGATGGCCGCAACAGGGTGCCTGGTGACGATAATCCGAAATCAGTACAAGGAACGCATCACGTCGGCGCGCGCAGCCATGGCGCAAAGCAAAAGCGAGCTCCAGCTGTTGCAGTCACAGCTGAGTCCCCACTTTCTGTTTAATACCCTGAATAACCTCTACGGACTGTCCATGACGGAACCCGCGAGACTCCCGCCTTTGCTGCTAAAATTGTCAGACCTGCTGCGTTACTCCGTGTATGAGGTCAAAGAACTCTTTGTACCGCTGCAGCACGAGTTGGACTATATCAGGAACTATGTCGATTTTGAACGACTGAGACTTGGCGACAGGCTGCAACTATCGATCGGCATCGAGCCAGTGCCGGACGCCAGTTTCCATATCCCGCCACTCATGCTGATCGTGTTCGTAGAGAACGCATTCAAACACTCGCGCGCTGCCGGAGAGAATATAATCTCTATGGACATCAGCCTTGTCAAGAATGGAAATCAAATCGTATTTTCCGTCAGGAATTCAGTTGGCCCGGTAGGCGGTGAATATCAAACAGAAAAACATTCAGGCTTCGGCCTCGACAGCGTCCGCAAGCGATTAAACTTATTGTACCCCGGCAAGCACAGATTGAAGATCGAAAAAATGGAAGGTAGCCATCGTGTATATTTGGAACTGGAATGTCACTAAAACTCAGGTGTCTCATTGTAGACGACGAACCGATCGCCCGGCAAATTGTCGAGAAGTACTGCTCTTATCTTACCGATATCGAGATCGCGGCGTCGTGTGGTGATGCCCTGCAGGCTAAGCAGATTTTGTCCAGAGAAGAAGTAGACGTCGTTCTTCTCGACATCAATATGCCCGTGCTGGACGGGCTCTCATTCGTAAAAACTTTACGCAAACCACCACAGATCATTTTTACAACGGCGTACAAGGAATATGCGCATGAAGCCTTTAACGTCAGCGCCTGCGACTATTTACTGAAACCATTTTCATTGGAGCGGTTTATCCAGGCGATTGATAAAGCAAAGGCTCAAATGAGCGCAGCGTCATCGGCGAGGTCGACGGGACCATCCGCGAGCTCCGCTGACTTATATATTAAGTCGGAAGGCAAAATTCTGAAATTTACCACGGGCGACATATTGTACGCGGAAGCTCAGGGAAACAACGTTAAAATCGTCACCTACGGCGGCGCAGTTGTCACCACGATTACGTTCGCGGCATTTGAAGATCAACTACCAAAGGGCGAATTCATTCGCGTGCATCGATCGTTCATCATCAACAAGTCAAGGATTCGAATCATTGAAGGAAACCGGATCTTCATTGAAGCCTATGAGATTCCGATTGGTGCGAATTACCGTGAAATGTTCCTGAAGGCGATCGGGATGAAGTGACCGTTGCAAGCCGAACAAGATCTGTCAGACGTGCATATCGACCTGGCGCACAACATCCAAGAGAAATGGCGCGCTCAGCAAAATAACGTCGCTAACCAACTTTCGATTCTGAATACAGATCGTATGCGGCGATCAGTGATTCTCGACCAACCGATGATGCATAACGTTGATATCTCCCGAATTCACCTCTGTGCGCGGCATAGACGGGTCGATACTGCGAATCATATTCATCCCAGATGATCAGCAGATATTGGTACCCAAGCTTATCGAGCCTGCCATTTTCCAGCCAGCTGTTAAATACGTTTTCATCAAGTGATTTAGGAAAATCCGGTCCGTTGAACATAACGCGTCCTTTTTGTCTTGAAATATACGATGCTGCCGAGAATCGTCACTGCAAAATATAAAGACTTCGGATAGGCGGAATTGAAATCAGGCCCTTCGATCGGAGTGAATGCAGGGTTGAGCATCTTTATTTTTTTGGGGTCCAAAGATCTTTTATGACCTTCTCCTGCGAATAACCCACTGGGCATGATGCGCTTTTTGTATTCGCCCGGTAACTACCTAGCGTCTCGTTCGGACAGGACAACATGCGACAACCAGGCATCTCCAAATGACCATTCGGATCGTTCTTCTTTATCCAGTGATAGGCATACCGTAACCAATCATTCCGGTAGTCTTCGCGTTGGAGGGCAAACCAGGAGATCTCATCCCAACCCCAAACAAAGTGGTCTGTTGTGTCGGCCACATTTGGCGCATTATTTCTGCCGAAGTTATCAAATTCCACCAGGTACGGAAGATTCGTGCACGTCCAGCCACTGGGTGATACGCATCCTTTACTTTTATTATACAAGGCATCCAGAAATCCCGATTCAAGTTTGCCTTCATAAGGGCGCTCAGGAATTTCTTTTATGCGTAGCGGGAACGAATTGAAATCCAAAAGGCTTACGCCATCTTTGATCATATCACCTTTGGGCACGTGAGCATCCAGCAACACCCAACCTCTGCGGGCATGATCAACGGCATATTGCCGGATCTTTAAGAGCAACGATGCCCAGGCATTACGGCCGGGATCATTCATTCCGATGAGCTCAACTTGTCCGAGGTGGAAGGCTTCGCAGCCCAGGTTTATGTAAGAGGCGGCGAGATAATAAAACCAGAGTTGTGTTTCCGGCCGACTCATGTCGGGCACGCTGCTACCTTTGCGCCAATGATCGACAAATTTTCCGTCGGCATTTAACATGTCATGATAAGAGAATGTGCGGTCAGTCACGGGAAGACCATAGTCTTTGAATACCCATGAAGGTATCTTGACCCCGTTTACTTCCTCTGTCACAATTTCAAACAGACAACCCTGAAAAATGATGTCGGGATCAAAACGATGGAGCGTATCGATAATCCCTTTTGCGCGTGACCAGAAGGCAGGATCATTGAGCAACGACTCTCCACCCCAACGATAGATTGCTCTTCCGATAAACTTGGCGCCGGTATTTTTGATCATGCGCATGTCGTCACCGTGGTAAGGATATACGCGTTTTCCTTCCGGATTTCGTGGTACGAGATAGAACGCCATAGTAATGGAACGTTCGAGATAGCTTTCCAGTGCCTCCCTCGAGATGCCGCTTTTGTCGAACGCATAGGCTTTTGAATATTGCGCCGATGCAGGTGTGGTGACCATGATCAGGCTGATCATGGTCACCACGGTCCCTATATTTATTTTCAGAGTAAGCACGAGCACAATATACTCACAGCAGGGGCTACTTAAAAATGCATGCCGGGCTCCGCTCCGGTGTTGAAGGAATGCCACAATTAGGGGACCAGTTGTACATTATTCTTGAAAGACAACGATATGACTATTTCGTTGTGACATCCTTGCCGTTCGTTGTATCATCCTTTCTTTTCGTTTGCATTTGTCGGCTCATTTTTGAGGGAAAGCGTGGTTACGGGTTTTCCATTTTTGACATGGATACGTCATTGGTTTACAAATTGCTTTTGTTGACCTGCGAACGGATGTGACTGAGGCGATATCATGATGCCATCTTGTCTCCAGGTACAATCAAACGCATTAGAAGTGATCGTAGAAAAGAACCTCTTAAATTGAATCCTATGAACTCAAGTATTGAATTTTTAAATCCGGATGGGTTATTGAAAAACCCCGCTTTCTCTCAGGTTGCCATGACGAAGAGTGCTGGAAACACTATCTATATCGGTGGGCAGAATGCCATAACCAAGGATATGAAAATAGTAGGCAAAGGTGATATTGCCCAGCAAACAGAATATATCCTGGAAAACATTGAGGTTGCTTTGAGTTCTTGCAAAGCGACGTTGGACGACTTGTTTAAGTTGACAATTTACATTGTTCAAGGGCAGGATGTCCTGAAGGGATTTCATGGCGCCCAACGCTTCTTGAAGAAGCTAAAGAATCCACCGGTTATAACTGGAGTTGTTGTTGCGGCCTTGGCAAATCCGGACTATTTGGTGGAGATCGAAGCGGTGGCATTCAAAAAGTAAACGAGTCCGACTCAGGCTAATTATCGTGTGTGCTTTGTAGAGGATACGGCAGCGTGAATGTCCGGCAAAAGAAATCCAAATCTGCGCCTCCACGATAAATGGATTTCTTAGGCGAGATTTACGCTGTCCTATCTCGCTATAATGGCACCCGAAAAATCGATATCTTGACCGGGCAGGCCACCGATAGGATTGCCGTTTACTGCCCCGGAATGCCATTGGTCAGAAAGATGAATTGTATCGCAGGCTTTTCTAAGATGTGCCTGCACACACCCCTTAATTTACCTTTTGGTATCCAATTACCTGATACCATTTGAATGTCAAACACGTCGTCCCAATTTCAACGTCAACTATTTTCAACGCTAACCCACATGAGAACGCTGATAGTCATCGCTGCGCTGACCCTTGTAACCTTTACATCCCTCTTTGCACAGATTGACGACAAGTTAAAGAAGGAACTTGTCGAAAGTGGTTACCTGCATTCGCCGTTGCCACTCGATTACAGCAAGTCGCTGGAATCGTACGGACTCAAGAAAAAAGTGCTGGCATCGACGATGCTGTGCGACATGGAAACGCTAAACAAATGGTCGCATAAGGGCTTTGGAGGAATGCGTCTGACCACAGATAGAAGTATTGCCGGCAAACGCAGCCTGCGTCTTGTCGGACAAACAACCAATCCTGAATTCCTGAACTGGGGCATTGGCCTCGGCACTTCCATGGCAAGCTATGACGTTGGCGGAGCAAACTGGGAGAAATATAACCGCATACACTTCTATATCTATCCGCATTGCGAGGGAGCAAGAAGCATCTACCTCAATCTGATAATAGAGAATGACGGGAAGACAAAGGTGCCTGACAAATATGAGCGCGAGGGTATTCATGAGATCAATCTGATCAACGGGCAATGGAATGAATGTTTTGTCGAGATGCCGGCATTGCCTCGTGATAAAGTCACCAAGCTGTCTTTCGCCATGGAGATCTTTGGCAAAGAACGTACGATGGGTGATTCGCTGAAGTTTGATATTGATGCGGTGTCGCTTCAAACAATTGAAAATCCAGAGGTAGTCAGCGGATGGATGCCCGCGCAGAATCGCATCGTGTATTCCACCACGGGCTATGGCATTGAAAGCAAAAAGTCGGCGATCGTGAACGTGAAGAATCATGATGGACGATTTCAACTGGTCGATTACGTGGGCCATGGAGTTGTGTATGAGGGAAAGATAAATTCCGGGAAAACTTCTATTGGCACTTTCGAAACAGTTGATTTCAGCGACTTCAAGAAAGAAGGACAGTATATGATTCGTGTGGGCACTGCAATCACACAACCCTTTTACATCAGCGCGGACATATGGGACAATTCCGCGTGGCGCATGCTGAACTTTATCTTTTGCGAGCGGTGTGGCTATCCGGTTCCGGGTAAGCATGGAGCTTGCCACAGCGACTTGCATGCAGTTTACAAGGGAAAGATCTTTCCGTTCAACGGCGGCTGGCATGATGCGGCAGATATGTCGCAACAGGTTGTGCAGTCGGGCGAGATTTTATTTTCCCTCCTTGAGATGGCAAAGCGCGCCAAAGAAAAAGGCAATACGCCGCTGCATATCAGATTGCAGGAGGAGGCCCAATGGGGCATTGATTGTATACTGAAGTCGCGGCTCGGTGACGGTTATCGCGCCCAAACGTGGGGCACGAATCTTTGGACCGACGGCTACATCAACACCAAAGATGACTCCACCAGAAGGCGTAGGGTAAGGGTACATAACCGGGGATTTGAGAATTTCGTTTTCGCGGGAGTCGAAGCCTACGCGTCCATGAGCCTGACAAACGACGAGATGCTGAAAGAATATCTGCAAAAGGCAGCCATGGAAGATTTTGCCTTCGCGAAGAAGCGCTTTGACAGCCTTGCATTCAACGACATCAGCAGTATTGGAGGAGGCGGCGATCACGCGGCGATGGCATCCAATAGCCAGTATTCGGCGAACATGTCGTTTGCCGCAAGCCTGTTGTATAAACTAACAGGTGACAAGTATTACGCTGATGTAGCGTCTAAAGCCATTCAATATACATTACAATGCCAGCGTGTCGAACCATTGAATGACAAAGACAAATTGCGCGGCTTCTTTTATCGAGACCTCAACAGGAAATCGATTGTGCATTATACGCATCAATCGCGTGACCAGGTATTCATGCAGGCATTGACAGCCCTGTGCGAAACACAGCCCAATCATCAGGATTATTCCAAATGGGCGGCATCGATCAAAATGTATGGCGATTATCTCAAAACGATCATGAATTATGTTCAACCCTATGGCATGGCGCCCAGCGGCGTGTACAACATCGATGAAGTGAAAGATTCTGTGAACTTTTACAAAGTACAAGTGGGTATATTCAAAGGCGCCGCGAAGGATTATAAGGAGCAGCTTGAAAATGGAGTCAAGCTCGACAACGAGCACTACCTTCGCGTTTTTCCGGTGTGGTTCTCGTTCCGGGGAAATGCAGCAGTGCACTTGTCGACCGGAAAAGCAGCAGCGCTGTGCGGAAAATTCCTGCGTGACAAGGAATTGATGAATATTGCCGAGGAGCAGTTGTTCTGGATTGTCGGCAAGAATCCTTTTGGTCAATCAATCATCTGGGGAGAAGGCAGCAGTTATCCGCAGCTGTACACGGCGTTGCCTGGAGAAACAGTGGGCGGCATTCCTGTTGGCATGCAATCGAGGTTCAATGAAGACACACCCTATTGGCCGCAGTTCAACACCGCGACGTATAAGGAATTGTGGGGTGCTCCTGCAGCGAGATGGTTTTCGTTGATCGCAGAGTTTTAAAATTAACGTGTCGGGGTTCCGCGACTTCGAAGGGTTTTGTTTAATCTGTTTTGACTGCGATCAGCGAATTTTACATCACTTGTCTTTTTTTTCTTGCCGAATAGGCTTAACGTTTCTGTCCGAGGCTTTGTCGTTCGCTTTTTGAATAAGTTTTGGAAGGACTAGTCCCTGCCCTACGACTGTAAATAGAATAACCAGCGTGGTGATGAATATGATTTCCGATCGCAAGGGAAAAGGTTGACCGTTTTCCAGATTGGCTGGCAATGCGATTGCTATGGCCAGTGACACAATTCCTCTCATACCCGACCAGCTGATTACCAAACACTCCTGGACGGTCAATAATAAGTTTTCGGGAAATACCCTGCCGGTCCCTTTCTGTTTAGCGCTATGACGATAGGCAAGTTGCAGCGACCTTCGTTTCATGAACACCCTTACTGTTCGTACAACGATGGCGATTATGGTGAGCAAAAATGCAAGCCCCGTATACGGCCATATCATGTCACTGTCGATGGACTTTATCACAATGGGTACCTCCAGGCCCAGCATGATAAAGATGAACCCATTCAGCAGGAAAACGATTACTTCCCAAAGCGTCGACGATTGTTCTTTCACGGCTTCCTGGAACTTTTTCCGGCTGAAGTATGATACTACAATGCCCAGGATCACCACGGCAATAACGCCGGAGAAGTTGAAGTGTTCGGCGATGAGGTAGGTTACAAAGGGGGATAGCAGCATAAGACTTAGCACTGCCAGTCGATGATCTTTGATTGCTCTCAATGCACTTGCCATGATGAGTCCGCTGGCGAGGCCAACAACCGATCCTCCAAGCAACAGTAATATGAAGGTTATTGTTGCTTTCCACCAAATGAATGCCACGCCGGCTACGGCGCTCAATGCAAAGCGATAGGCGACCAGGGCAGAAGCGTCGTTGATAAGGCTTTCGCCCTCGAGGATAATTTTGGTTTTATGCGACAATTCCAGATTCTTGGTGATGCTGATCGCTGCGACAGCATCGGTAGCCGCCAGAATAGCGCCCAATACAAAGGCGAGCGGCCACGTCATCTCAGGGATCAGGTAGTGAGCCGCCACAGCAATGCAGCCCGTTGTTATGAACACCAGTCCAAACGCCATTGAACTGATAGTGCCAAAGTGTTCCTTGAAATCCCTGAACGGAATGTTGAAGGCGGCTTCATATAACAGAGGTGGAAGAAAGATCAGGAAGATGATTTCGGGTTCAATTTCAAGCGTGGGCATGCCTGGCACAAAGCCGATAGCAATGCCTACAATAATGAGTAAAATTGGCGATGCTATTTTTATACGCTGTGCCAGCGGCGTGAGCAAGATCATAGCCCCCAGGACTATCAGAATGGTTGTATATTTCTCCATAGAATTGATGCTGCTTCGACGGATATAAAAATACTACGGGACTTTACGTTTTGCAGGTAAATGACCACGGAAAAAATAATTTTACCAAGGTTCTGGTCGAATGATTGAGAGATGGTTGTCTGGAGGTGATCAGGCAAAGTCGTAAGCGCTCCACTGGTCATCGTCTTGGCACTGGGAAACTTGATGATTCGCTGCCGCAAAAAGGCGAGTCAGAACTAAACATTTAGCTTCTTATAAGGCCGCCCAAGAAGATATATCGTAGCATCTGCGGATACACCCTTGAGGCTTATCTTACATCGCTCAGCGTTCTCCGCGACAGACGTGTGTTTGGCGATCTCTTCCGAAGCCAGGAATGAATTGTTCACTTTCCGCGTCGCCTGTTGTATGCGTGACGCAATGTTTACTCCCAGTCCTGTAACGAATCTCTTGGGCTTGCCGCCGATGTTCACCTGTCCAACGATGACCCTGGCGGTATGGATACCAATGCCGACCTCAAACTCTCTTCCGGCATACAACTCCCTGTACTTTTCGTTCATATCCGATATGCGGGATAAGATTGCATTTCCTGCAGCCACTACCGTGTCGGCAGCATGTGGCGTTGACGTATTAAATTCAAAGATGGCGAACAGTTCGTCGCCGGCGGTTTCAACGACTTCGCCTCCGTGTTCTTCAACGGCCTTGCAGAAGATGTTAAGGATTTTGTGCATGGTGTAGATGACATCGAAAGGAAATGACGACTCAACAAATGGTGTGAAGTCCCGGACGTCGACGAACAGCAGCGCCACGTATTTTTCCTCGCCCATCGGTTTAAGAATAAAATCTTCCTCGCCTTGCTGTCGTTCAATGAAATCGATATCGGCTTCGTCACGGATGAGGCGCTCCAGCTTCACCGGCTCACGCAATACTTTTGTCTGGCAGGCTAGCCGTACCGTTGATGGTAGATTCAGAATTTGTTTGAGACCTGCTTCAAGACTGCCGGTTGTATTCAGGTTGTCGAGTCCATCGATGATAATGACCCGGCAGGTGGAGCACTTGGCTTGTCCGCCGCAGGCATGAAAATGAGGGATGCCGGCAGCGAGGGAAGCCGCCAGAAGTGACTGCCCCGGCAAGATGGGCACCTTTCTATCCCCGATGAATTCGACCTCCAATGCCTGTTCCTCTGGTTGATCTGGTATCTCGACCATTTGCATTTCAGGCAAGATACAAGGATTTGCTGCACCTTCGATACGGTGGATCGATCATGGTGAGGCTGTGCCATTGCCTCGTTGTGCGTTTATGCGTTAATTTACAAATCTCGAATTCCGAATCAACAACACCAATTACGCGACCAGAATGACGACACCTCAGATAACTATGCGTCCCGCGACTACTGAAGATTTAGCCATTGTTCTACAGTTCGAACAAGGTATTGTTGAAACCGAGCGTCCGTTTGATCCGACATTACAAGATGGTGAACTGCATTATCACGATCTCCCAAGGATTATATCGTCATCCGATGCAGAATTGGTGGTCGCCCTGATGGATGGAAGGATCGTTGGCTGCGGCTATGGCCAGATCAGGGACGCTGAACACTACCTGCGTCATGCGAAGTACTGTTATGTCGGCTTAGTCTTCGTGTTGCCGGAGTATCGCGGCATGGGCGTCAATCAAGCCATTATTAATGCGCTGAAAGACTGGTCACGCGCACGAAATATTTTCGAGATGAGGCTGGAAGTTTACGACAACAACGAACGGGCAAAGCGTGCCTATGAAAAGGTTGGTTTCGTGCCACATATGTTGGTGATGAGAGCAGACCTCTCGAAATGATGAGCAGCGCTTACCGGGCAATCCGAACTCACTGGTACCGTGTAGGGACCATTCCTGATTTGCAAAAGTCTAAGCTTTAAATTCTTTTTTCACGCCACACAGCATAAAAAGATCCGAGCCGTCAACATACGAACCTTGGGAGCCTGGCAGGCCATGTTGTAACTGATCCTCAAAAAAGGAACGAATAATTTGCCTCCAGCCTTTCCAAAAGAGCATCCGCATTGACCTTCTTCGCGACGCTCACAAGTGGGTCACCCGCCTGCTTCAGCCTTTTGAAAATTGTTTCATGGTTGAAGTCCTCCGGGCGCAGTCCATCTTTCACTTCTTCCCACAAAAGCGGCGTGGCAACAATCGCCGATTGGCCGGGCACAAGCGAGTACGGAGCGACAATACTTTCTCCAGGCGCATTACAAGAATAGTCTAAAGTCACCTTTCCAAAAACAGGCTCATCAATTCCTCCCAACGAAACCAGCTCGGGCATTTTGAGCCTGATCAGTTTGCAGATATACTCCGATACGCGCCAGCTTGTATCAAACGTGCATTTTGCGTCGAGGGGAATATAGGCATGTAATGCTGAAATTCCATCAGTCTTTATAGCCGAACGCAACTGCAATCCATCAAAGACCTCTTTGGCCCCAAGTGCCACATCGATCGCTTTGGCGATATCGAATTCGGGCGAGTCGATCGCGATAACCAGGTAGTCGGGCGAGTCGGTAGTTTTCATCTTCGAAAGGCTATGCTCAAATGCCAGGTTGCCCGTTTCGACGTAGAATAAAAGGTGTTCTCTATCGTTGCAGAGAAGTAAGTCTTTCTTTTGTTTGCCCTCCGTGACGGACTGACGTTTGATCCAATCCGGTATATGCTCTTCATCCTTCTGAAATAGTTCTGCCGCGCTCATCTCGATCGAAGGTCGCTGAGTTTCTGTATCACGCCGGGTCCTTAGTGGACGGTCTTTCAGATAAGGCAAAAGATACGCTGCAATTTTATCGTAATATTCCAGTACGCCCTGTTTATTGAGTTTTGACTGCCTGAAGATTACTTTCTCAAGATTCGTAAAATCGATCTTATGTTTGAGTTCAAAGTCCGGGCCCTTAGGCTCTTTGTGCCGGCTATTAGTGTTTTTGTCCGTGTCTGTTTTTTTTGTTTTGTGGTCAGGCGTCTCTGACTTTTGCTTCGAAACGGGCAGGACAATTTTACCCGCCTTATCCCTTTTTCTTACGACCGGCAACTCTGGAAGTGAGCCGAATTCTTTTATTATCGCTTCATCAAATTCGAAAGGCGATTCATCCCATACCTTATTGGAGGAGCTATGAAAAAAATAGATTCCGGGAATATCATCGCTAACCAACAGTTGATGACTTGACGATTTTAGATTGCTCAATACCGTTTCATAACCCATATCATAAAACAATGCGGCGTCGCCGCCCTGAATGCCTTCGATGTTTATCCGGTCTTGAATAGAATGTCCCGCTTTGGTGATGTAAAGCCGTATGAGCTTTTCCCGGTCCGGCCGGCCCTGGCAGGCGGTGACAATTTCGATGATGGTTTTAAATGCTTTTGTGTTCTTCCGGATTTGCATCAATGCTAGTAGAAGCCAATCTCAATATACGTGAATGTGACTTGAGTAGTACAAGTTAGTGACCGCATTCCTTATTGCTTTTTTCTCGGCCCGTACTCCGGAAGGGACTGCCCATTTTCCAACGCCCCAAGATCCGGCGCCTTACCCGTGTAATTATCGGTAATGTTCGGTAGCACGCATCCAGCATCCACAGCCTTGCTACCCGGCCTCAACCTGAAATCATACCCATCCCGCTGATAAATATGCCCCTTTCTCGATGGGTCGGGCAGTGGCACGTTCACAAAAACTGGTTCACTCAACTCCAGGCCATGCGTCTCATATCCTGTCTTCTTGCTGAACTCGCGCAAGGTATTGAACTCCAGCGTGGTCATTACCTTATCATCCGCATTATTAAGGGAATCGTTGCCAGGATAACGCCACCGGTATCTGGGCATGTCTGCGCTTTTTTTCCGGTAACCATTGTAGTCAAGCGAAGTGTACCGGGTGAACGTCGTACCGCTAAGCGCCGGACGCTTGTCATCAGGTCCGATAAACAAATTATTCCGGAAGTGTCCGTTAGAAAAATTGGCAATGGCGACATCCATAACAAAGGTATTTTGATAGGTAAGAATACCCGAAGGCCTGACGGTATACTTCAACGCAGTACCCGGTACGTTGTAACAAATGTTTCTTAAGAAATACACCGGCCCGCCGAAGATGGGTTGCGCACTGAGAGCCGAATGGTACGAGTTGAATCCCCGGTTCTCAAATATCCTGATGTTGTGAACGCCTCCATCCGATTCCATAAAATCGTCGGCCATATTGAATATATCGTTGCGATAGAAGTCGA
Source organism: Chryseolinea sp. (assembly GCA_035489615.1). Lineage (GTDB taxonomy): Bacteria > Bacteroidota > Bacteroidia > Cytophagales > Cyclobacteriaceae > Chryseolinea. The sequence goes on along the minus strand of DATHKA010000388.1, from coordinate 19,038 downwards.
TGCTGCTGCACAAAGGCTTCCCAGCTTCCGGTAGACCATGCGTATCCACACAAATGCCATCATGGAAATAAGAGATCGAATTATGACACACCACGTGACCCTGGCCATATACCTTAATCGCATAGTAAGAAGTGAGCGGGGCCGGCTTTTCCAATCCATACCATCCTACGAGTGTATCGGGATCGTGGCGTCCAACCATGACGTTGTCGGCGATGTAGAAATCCTTCGAATCGGCGCTGTACGTCACGATACCGATCCCGATGTCTTCCATGTTGCAGTTCTTGACTGTGAGTCCGCTACAGCCCATCACCCGCTTCAAGCCCGCATAAAATGCGATGTCCGTATTACGGATCGTAAGGCCTTCGAAATAGTGGTAATCAGCGGCCATCACATCAAACAACCTATAGGATCCATCACCATCAAAAATGACTTCGCCATCGCCGGCCGCCTTGATGGTAACGGGTTTTTCGGGAGTACCCTTTTGTGTCAGCACATAAGCGCCGTGAAAATCCAGCGCCAGGGAGTCGGCATATTTCAACCGGTTCCCTTTATAACGGCCGGCATGGACCAAGATAACATCGCCCGGCTGGACACGTGGCTCGGGAACATTCCACCAATCACCCGTATTGCCTATCCCATAATAAGCCTCGTTCAATCCGGTAAAGGCAGGCTGCTGCTTTTCGCCAGCAAAGCCCGGTGGATAGACGTGATAGACCTTGCCGCCCTCATAGGGTTTCGGCTCAGATTTTGTCTTGATAAGAACTAACTGTTCTGATTTTCCTCTTACGCCGTCCTTGTCAGCCAGTTGAAACCGGCACTCATATTCTGTCGCTGGCTCGAGGCCAAAGATGCTGCCGGCAAACATATTCCTGGTAACAAACACCCACGGTTGATCATGACCGTACACTTTCTCGCCGCCGATCCGCAGCAACGGCAATGCCGGGCGCCACGTTGCCCCACCTTTTCTTCTAAAGGATACCTGCACCGTGGCGTTCCGGTTTTCATCGCCCGCGATACTCCATTCAAATCCCGCGCAAAGCAACGTCGGCGGTTCAATGACAAACTCACCCGCTTCGGTTTGATCGTTCCCTTTTTGAGGTTGAGAAAACCCGGCAACCCAGAAGCAAAGAAAGGAGAGGTGCAAGATGACTTTCATGAGGTGGGCAATTCAGCTTTGAATTCAAAGTAGGTATATCCCTGGAAAGGCCGACATGATTTTGGACTCGCGGTGCATTGCAGAGGTTAGCCGGAGTAATGTATTGTCATTGGAACGGGCGAGCGGCGCTCAGACGTCAGTCCCTGCAGCGTCCATCCAACAGAGGGGTCGTGCGAGATCAAAGACACAAAACAACCTCAGAGAGAAGCATCATCATGGTCTCGCGACCAAGGCAACGGGCTTTTATGCTTGAAATCTTATAAATATTTCATTGTTTAGCCGTTGAATTTATGAATGTCATTTCACGATGTACCAGTGATTTAGGATATTGTATATCCATCTGGTTACGAGTCTCATCCGGAACCAGATGATCTTCCACCCCGAGAAACTGTAACGGCCATGAAGGATCTTTACATTGCCCTTGTTGCCCTTTGCTTTACTATCTCTCACGAAGACTTGCATGCGCAGTGGACGCAATCGACCACCATGGAAGGAGGCTCAATCATTACCGATATTGTTGAGTATAAGAATTCCATTTACATCGCTGTGCATAATAGCGGTGTCTACCGCTCTAACGACAATGGCGTTAGCTGGACACGCACTTCCGTGCCCCCGCAACCTAACTATAGCAATTTTGCCGTCATCGATGACAAGTTGTTGGTGCTGTCCTATGGAAAAACTTTTCGCAGTGACAATGGATCCACGTTCGCCGAGACGGATGGTATCGACGCATTCGTGAGTGATGTAGCTACTGACGGCGTCACGCTTGTTGCGGCGGGACATCAGGGCATTTACATTTCTGGTAACCTTGGGTTAAGCTGGTCGCGTGCAGCCGATGCGCGAACACAAACAGATATAGGTGCTGTCGCCGTCAGGGGTACTGTCATTCTTGCTTCAGCTAGTTCAAAAGCAGGAGCAATCTTTAAATCAACTGATAGCGGAGCAACCTGGGCGGAAATAAATACGGGTGCCCACGCCGTAACACAACTTGCGTATCAGGGCAGCACGGTCTTCATGCATATGTCTGAAACCGGCGTATTAAGATCCAATGATGATGGCACCACGTGGCAGCAAGTTCGATCTGATATTGTCGGGTGGCGATTCTCGGTAACGCCGACGCATATTTACTGCGTCGGACGTGGCACATATGCAGTTTCATCGAATCAGGGCAATACCTGGACTGAGACACTTGACGGCCCGCCTTCCGGACTAAGCATTCAAAGTCTGTTTGCCGGTGCATCGTACGTTTTTGCAGGAACCTGGGGCGGTGGCACCTACCGGAAGCCATTGGACAACTCAGTACCTTGGGTCAGTTGCAATTCAGGATTGAGTTTTCACAACGTTCTGGACATCGACATAAAAGACGATACCATTCTTGCCGGTACCGAATGGGCTTTCGTTTGGAAAAGTAGTGACGAAGCGCAGCACTGGACTCGTCGTACGGACTACCTGGCCTCGGCTAACGGACACGCTATCGTAAGGATGGAAAATGATATTTTCGTTGCCGCCGGCTTAATCTATCGCTCGCGTGACGAGGGCCAGACATGGCAAGACAAGACGAGCAACCTAGGTCAGGCTTATGCAAACACTTTGGCTGCGTTCGGTGACAAACTCTACACAAGCAAAGACGATGAAATATACGTTTCTGCTAACCGCGGCGACTCGTGGGTAAGAAATACCGAGGGGATAACAGGCGCGGTCAGGACCATATTTGCCGATAACGAACATATTTACGTGGGTAGTTACGAGGGCCTGTTCAGACTAACCGACGACGAACACTGGGAAAAAATCGACATGGGGATTGCTTCTCAAAGCATTGGCCAAATTGAAACACTGGGTTCAATACTGTTGGCTGCGGAGCAGTATACGGGAATTTACAAAAGTGCGGACGGCGGAATAACGTGGACGAATATCAATAGCAACATTGTGCTGGCCATGGCAGTAAGAAATAACGAAATATATGCCGCCGGGTTATCGGGACCGCTATACCATTCCGCTGACTCGGGCGCGACGTGGGCCGACATCAAAGCAAACATACCCGGTCGGGTTGCGACCACAATCAACTTCACGTCAAAGCACGTGCTTGTCGGTGCCGCCTCAAATGGCTTGTGGCTGCGTCCTATTGGTGAAGTCGCTCCGCCTTACTTCTATTTCCCTTCGACGCTATCAGACTCGACCTTTCTCCAGGATGAGCCGATTGTGATTCGCGTCGATCAACCCATGCAAACACTCGATGGCGATCCGATCTCGCAGAGTGACCTGGATGATCTTATTCATGTGACGACACTGGAGGGCACTCCGGCAAATTATACGGCTACTCTGGATGAAACCCTCTTAACCATCACCATTACGATCAGTGATGTGCAAGACAACACCGCCTATCGGATCACTATCGCACCCGTTGCTAATCCGGAGGGTCTGGAGACGAAGGCAAAATCGTATGTGCTGCGCGCCATTTCAGATGCCCCGCCCTCGGTTGGCAAAATTGTAATTGAAATGCCTCAGAATACGACGTTTACCTTTGCGGCTGGACCATTCATGGCAAAATATACAGATCATGAAGGTTCACCACTGGCAAACATCAAGGTGACAGTGCTGCCAACGCATGGGGCACTGAAAGTGAGCGGCAATGCCATTGCGCTGAATACGGAACTTTCCGCCGTACAATTGTCAACCTTGACCTATACCCCTGCAACGAACTTTGTGGGCACGGATCAATGGGGTTATGCAGCAAGCGACGGAACGTCTTATTCTAATCCTGCCTTTGTTGTAATGACGATCTCCCCGGTAACGAGTGTTTCTGAGTGGCTCTCATCAAGTATGACGTTCTATCCAAATCCGGTCGACAGAACACTCATAATCAAGATGGCAAATGGGCAACCGGTAGATCAACTTACCGTAATCGATATGAGTGGCCGCAGGATGCCTGTTCCACACGAGAAGAATGACGAAACGGTCATGCTCGATTTCGCCGGGGTTCCGGCTGGAATGTACTTACTACACATCAGGTCGGGTAAACAACTGTACTACCAAAAGGTACTCCGCCGTTGATCGCCATGCCCACGGGCGGCCATAACCTGCGAGTGTGCCTTTGTGCAAGTATTGTCTCTCTTTGTACTATTCGGTCCTTAAGCTCTTCACCGGACTGGCGACTGCTGCCTTGATCGATTGATAACTCACGGTGAGAAGCGTAATCACCAATGCACCCATGCCCGACAACGCAAAGACCCACCAATTTATGTCGGTATGGTACTGAAATTTCAGCAGCCAGCTATCAATAAAGTAATACGCAACGGGAGAGGCAATCAGTATCGAAAGCACGACAAGGATCATAAAATCTTTTGACAGCATTTTCCAAAGAGCAAAGACCGATGCGCCCATGACTTTTCGCACGCCAATTTCCTTTGTGCGTTGCTCGGCCACGAAAGAGGCTAAACCAAACAAGCCCAGACAGGAAATAAAGATCGCTAATGCCGATAAGATGGAAACCAATTTTCCCGTTCGTTCTTCATTGCCGAATTTCCGTCCGTAGTCTTCGTCGACAAACTTATACTCAAACGGATGAGTTGGATTATACTTTTTGAACGTGTTTTCAATCTTGATCAACGATTCGCTGGCACCCGTACCTGGATTCAGTTTTATCATGACTAAATCGCCCGGTGAGGTCAGGAGATTGAATATGATCGGTCTGATTTCCTGGTAAGGCGATTCCATAATCATATTATCAACCACTCCGATGATCGTATAAGGTTGACCAAACCACGTTACCCGCTGACCGATTGGATTCTTTAAGTTCATGTAATTGATGGCGGCTTCATTCAATATCAGTCCTGAAGAGTCTGACTTAAATTCATGAGAGAAATCGCGACCTTCCCTGATGTGCCAGCCGATTACTTTGCCATACTCATGTGTCGCATACGATACGCCAAAGTCGTTGAATAGATTCGGATCTTTGCCTGCCCATTCAAGACCACTCGTAGTATAAGCGATGTAGGTTGGCGCGTTCCCGGCTTCAGCGATTTCAACTGCTGCGCCAGACTGTACCAGTTCATTTTTTACTGCTTCGAGATGGTCGTGAATGGTGGCATTTCGCGTGGTAATGCTCACCAGACTTTCTCTCGAATAGCCAATAGGACGATTCGCCGCGAACTTAATTTGTTGATAGACGATGATGGTGCCAATCATGAGTGTGATGGACACGGTAAACTGGACGGTAACCAGAACCTGTCGGGGAATCATGGCGAAGCGACCGGCTCTGAATGTTCCTTTCAATACCTTCACGGCCTTGAATGAAGAGAGATAAAAGGCAGGGTAGCTTCCGGAGACCAGGGAAGTGAAGGTGATAAAGGCCAGGCTTACCACCCAGAACACGGGATTTCCCCAAAGTATTTGCAGGTGTTTGTCTGCCAATAGATTGAAGAAGGGTAGCGCTAATTGGGCGATGATTAACGAGACCAGGAACGCGAGAAAGACGGTCAAAAAAGATTCACTCAGGAACTGAACCACCAACTGCGATTTTATCGAGCCAATCGCTTTCCGGATGCCCACCTCCTTCGCGCGTTTTTCATGCCGTGCCGTGCTCAGGTTCATGAAGTTGATGCAGGCAAGCAAAAGCACAAACATACCGATGGATCCAAATATCCACACATACTCAATGGCACCGCCCACATTCACGCCATTCCTGAATTCGGAACGCAAATGCCAGTCCCTCATCGGATGCAGGAACAACTCAGGTTTCTGCGTGGCAAGGTGCTCGCTCAACTTTCGTTGTTTGGCGTACTTTATTTTCTCTGAGATTCCGGCAAAGTCCACATTATTTTCATGGAGCTCTACAAAGAGGTAGGTGAAATTCGGTCGCCAGGGTTCGTCCATGTTTTTCAATCCGCCATCATTATTATAGAGGAATTCTACGGAGGCAATGAATTTCACATTACTGAACGTGGAATTGGTCGGGAAATCGTGGTATACTCCGGCCACTTTTACAACCGGCATATTGTCGATCTTGATCACCTTGTTGAGCGGATCATCGGTTCCAAATAAAGCTTCGGCAGTTGTGGAAGATATCAGTATCGAGGCAGGATCGATGAGATCGCCAGTTCCTTGCTTGATGTTTGTTCCTAGTATTTGCGGCCCTTCTCTTTCAATGTACATTCCGACTTCTTTCCACGCTTTATCATTGTAATTGATAATGTGTTCCCCCCAACTGATGGCTTGAGCAATACGCTTGAAATCATTGCCGTAGTTGCTGCGCAATTCTTCTGCAAGAGGATAGGGCATGCCCCACCAGGTGTCTTTGGTGCCGTTTCCGGAAACGTGCTGAAGCACTTGCGCCACGCGATCATAACGTGGATTTTGTTTGTCGTACGAAAGTTCATCATAAACCCAAAGGCCGATCAGGAGGGCAACGGCCATCCCCATGGCAAGCCCCCCGATGTTTATCAATGAGAGGCCTTTATTCTTCAATAGGCTTCTCCAGCCGATGGTAAAGTAACTTTTGATCATACCGTAGTGGTTTAAATTCTTATCTCCTTCAGCCGGCTTGATGATGCCGGGCCTGAAGAGCAACAGCACATCAAGAATAAATTTTACATCTGCTTTTCTTTTGCCAAGTGTTTGTAATCTCCGATCATACACTTCGATCAGATCTCCTTCGATGTAATCGAGCATCTTCGGATGGCAGTACCAGCGAAAGAATTTTAAAAAGACGCCGGGCGGCTGTGGTTCAATCTCATTCATGAGCCCGCGCTATTGAACCTAACCTGCAATACTGTTTTTGGGATCGCGTTCCAAAGTTCCTCTCTTGTCGTTTTAGTGTAGAGCATCGCCTTTTTGCCCATCGCTGTAATTTCAAAGTAGCGCTTGGGTCGTCCCGCACGTTCTTTAGTCATTTCACCGGCAAATGATCGGAGGTAGCCTTTATCCTCCAACCTGCTTAACGCCGTATGAAGCGCGCCCATGCTTACCGTGCGTGAAAGCCGGGATTCGATTTCATCTTTTATGGAGATGCTGTACGCTTCATTGTTGAGTATGCCAATGGTGAGTATAACGACTTCTTCAAACTCACCTAGCTGGTACTTTTTCATACGACAGGTTATTATTATCTAAATGTAGGATTAATAATCGTGCCATTTCCATTGAATGCGAATTTGAGCGGGCAAAGGGGCTTGACAAGATCGTTGTCGTCCGGTTACGGACAGGCCTACTCGAAAGTGACCAATAGCCGGCAATCAGTTTCAGGAGTATATTTTGTCCAAGTACGCAGAATCATAGCTGCGAGCGGACATCACTATCCGCCCACGGCTATGCTATCAAAATGTTACCTTTTCCCAAGTATTTCAGGAGTCTCCACTTGTACTCCGATAAATTGGATCAAATCCTGGTTCAACCTTTCGCGCTCTGTATAGAAAAGTCCATGCGGTGCCCCACCGTATCGGATATAGGTGGCTTGCTTGATTGCCTTGGCAGTCTTGTCGCCACTGACCTCTATAGGAACAGTTTTGTCTGCATCGCCATGGATGATCAGGGTAGGCACTTGTATCGCCTTGAGATCTTTTCTGAAGTCAGTACGCGAGAACGACTTAGCACATTCCTGTGTCGCCCTCGGTGATGCCATAGCTGCTATTGTTCTATAGAATTCCAAAAATGGTGTGCTGACCGGCTTGTTGATGAGGCTTACACCAAAGAATTGTTTTCCAAAATTGTCAAGAAAGGCAATTCTGTCCTTTTTCATTTCAGCCATCATTTCGTCGAAAAAAGATGCATCGATACCGTCGGGATTATCTGTCGTTTTGAGCATAAAGGGTGTCACCGCGCCAATCAGCACGACCTTGCTGACACGCTCGCCACCATACTTTCCAAAATATCGCGCGACTTCCCCGCCACCCATGGAAAATCCAACGAGCGTGACATTTTGAAGGTCAAGTTCATCGAGAAGGGCCTTAAGGTCTTCCGCGAGCGTATCATAGTCATAGCCGTCGTTTGGCCGCGACGACATGCCAAAGCCTCTTCTGTCATAAGCGATTACCCTGAACCCGGACGAAACCAGGCCTTCCACCTGGTATTCCCACATTACACTGCTTAGCGGCCAGCCATGAATCAGCACGACGGGGGTACCTTGTCCGCGATCTTCATAATAAAGCTGCACTGGCGCCTTTGCGTTTGCATGTTCGATCTTTAAATAGCTCATATAGATTCTGTTTAAATAACAATTAGGTGTACTTAAGTGGAGCAAAACCATGCCAGGCACATTTCGTAGGTGAATAGCGCTCAGTGTGGGGAAGTGAGTACTTATTACCCGATGACTGAGGACTGTGTAAGAAGTATTGGCAACAAGCGGCGGGCGCTCAGACGCGCGAACTTAAAATTTAACGCTGTACAAACAGGACAGCGTCCGGAGCCTTACTCCGAATTATCAATTTGATAACCCCGACATTTTTGCCAATTCCATTTACCGCCACATCTTTTCGGCGAAATGGAACCAACTTCTGCGAGTTTATTTGGGCGATTGAGGCGTGATGATCGGGCAGCGATGAACGAGCTCTTCGAGCAATTTTATGCGCCGCTCTGTCGCTTCGCCAGTTCGTATGTGACGCTGACAGAAGCAGAGGAATTGGTATCCGATGTTTTTGTCGGTGTCTGGCGTGCGCGCGCAACCATCAGCATCGACACCAGCGTACGCGCATACTTCTATGCCTCAGTGCGATACGCCTGTTATCGCGTAATATCTGCACGTAAGCTCAGCACCTTGAGCCTCGACGAACTGGAAGACGTAATTGACGTCGCGGCCTCCACAGGACCAGACGACGACTTAATCTACCAGGAAACGCAGTCGCTCGTGTCGGCAGTAGTGCAGCAACTTCCGCCGCGCTGCCGGCAGGTGTTTATCATGAATCGATTTGACGGCCTGAGCTACCGCGAGATCGCCGAAGTCATGTCTATTTCGGAGAAGACGGTGGAGAACCAGGTGATAAAGGCGCTTCAAGTGATGCGTGCCAACCTGCTCCAATACGAAAAAGCGTAACGTTCCATTAACCAAAGCTTAACATGGTCGCGTAGTGGGTACTGCCGTTTTGCTGCTCTATAGCAACAGAACCCGTATGCATGTCAAATGAACCTTCACGACTCATCGTTCGATATCTTTCGAACGAGGCTACACCCGAAGAGCAAGAGGAGTTGCTCGATTGGGTCAGCGCCAGCGCCGACAATCAAAGAATATTTCACGAGTACGCTTTAGCCTGGAACCAGGAGGAAATGTGCATGCCCTTGCTGAACAAGGTGCGGCCACTGCAGTCTTTGAACAGCCGGATCGACGCTCTTGAACACGACAAAGCAAAACGTACCGGTCCGCTGTGGGTGAAGATTGCCGCCGCCATCACGCTGCTGGTTGTTTCCAGCGCGCTTGCGTGGAGGCTATTCCGGCCCTCCGAGGCGGTTCAATATGCGGAAGTTACAACTGGCACCGGACAGCGCACAACGATACGGCTGGCTGACGGGACCACCGTTCGGCTGAACGCACACAGTACCCTCCGTTATCCCGCAGCTTTCAAAGGCGATACGCGCGAGGTATTTCTCTATGGCGAAGCCTTTTTCGAAGTGACGCACAATCCGCAGATGCCGTTCGTCGTCCACACGGATGCCGTCGCTACTGAAGTGCTGGGCACATCGTTCAACGTCGACGCGGATAGCGCACAGGTTGCCGTGACCGTCGCGACGGGCAAAGTGAAAGTTTCAGGTCAAGCGCAACAGGAGATTCTTTTACCCCGCGACCAAGTCAGGGTGCTGCGCAAGTCAGGTGCGATGAAACGCTCACAAGTAAATCTCGACAGGGCATTGGCCTGGACGCGGAACACGCTGGTGTTTGACAATACTGCGCTGGAGGATGTCGCGCGAAAACTGGAGCATTGGTACGGAACAAGTATTTCGCTCGATAACGCGCGCGTGTCGCAATGCAGAATCACCGGCACCTACCGGAACGAAACGCTGACGCACATTCTGGAGGCGATCAGTTTCAGTACGGGCACCAAGTTCCGCATCGGGGCTGATGGTAAGGTCATCTTGTCGGGAAGTGGATGCGACTAAACCAATGAAGTACGCAACCTTATGCATAAGCATTCTCCGATTTTCTGCCAGACGTGTACATAACCCGAAAGGAATTGCATGGCTGATGATTCGGAGCCAGACGAAAACATCTGTGGAAGAAGAACAACTCAACAACCCAAACGATAACCCATGAACAAACTATTACCACTCGGGCGCGGTCGCGCGTCAATGTTACTCAGGGGAATTACACTGGCGCTCGGGCTGGAATGCTGCCTGCTCAACTTGTTATTTGCCAGCAGTGGCAATGCCCAGGATCTTCATCTCGTGACGATTCAATTTGCACGGGAAGAGATGACGATAAGTGAAATCTTCCAATCCATCGAGGCGAGCACGGATTTCAATTTCTCGTACAGCAACAAGGCAATGCCACTCAGTCGCAAAGTAAAAATTTCTTCGAGGGAAACGACGGTTGGGGCGACGCTGGATCAAATCGCCTCCACGACCTCGCTTGAATTCAAACAAGCGAACTACACCATCATGGTGAAGGCCGCGGCCAACACGGAAATACGAACCCGGGCCAGTGTGGCAATTGGCATCGTACGGGGTCGGGTGACTGACGCGCAAACAAGCGAGGTGTTGCCCGGGGCCTCGGTCCTTATAAAAGGAACGGCGACCGGTACGACCACCGACGTAAATGGAGAATACCTGCTGCGCGTGCCGGAAGGAGATGTGGCGCTCGAAATATCGTACATCGGCTATGCCATTCTCTCGGAGACGGTCGCGGTCGGGGGCGCCCAGACGACGGAACACGACATCAAACTCACGAGCGACTTCAAGACACTGGACAACGTAGTGATCACTGGCTCCCTGATGGGACAACAGAAGGCGCTGAATCAACAGAAGACTGCCGACAACATCAAGAACATCGTGAGTGCCGATCAGATCGGGCGATTTCCCGATCCGAATGTAGCCGAAGCGTTGCAACGCGTGCCCGGCGTGAACATCGAACGCGACCAGGGGGAGGGCAGATACGTGCTGGTGCGTGGTCTGGCACCTCAGTTCACGAACGTCAGCATTAATGGCGAGCAGATTCCTTCACCGGAAGCCGGCGTACGTTTCGTCGCCCTGGATGCGGTCCCTGCCGATCAACTGGCTTCTATCGAAGTGACCAAGGCACTCACGCCCGATATGGACGGCGATGCGATTGGTGGTAGTGTTAACCTCATTACGAGAACGGCGCAATCAGAGAACCTCGGCATCAGCGCCTCGGCCCTTGCCGGCTATAACAACCTGGTTCAAAAGGCAAACTTTCAGGGTTCGCTTGAGTTGAGCAAGCGTTTCCTGAAAAACAAACTGGGCGTCATGTTGAACTCCAGCTACTACGTGACTGACCGCGGCTCCGACGACTGGGAACGCGACGACAACGACCTGGAATTACGGGATTATATTTTGCAGCGCACAAGGCTGGGCCTGAGCGGTACGATCGACTACCGGTTCGATGATAAGAACGAAATATACTTTCGAACGATCTACAATCGCTTTACGGATCACGAAGTAAGGCGAAGGTATGTTTTTGTGCCCAACGTTGATGACTCACCATTTGAAGACAACACCATTGAGCGCTACACGAAAGATCGCCTGGAGAAGCAGTCGATTACCAGCTACAACCTGGGGGCTAAGCACGACTTTAATAAATTCAGGCTGGACTACGAAATCGCCTATGCCGAAGCGATACAGGACACGCCCTTCGATGTAGAGATCGGATCAGTGGGTGAGGTAGATGCGCTCACTATCGACTTCGCCACCAATCCGGAGTTTCCGTCATTTACGGTCGATGATATTCAACAAAACAATTCCGAAAATCCATACCTCGACAACACGATGTATGAGTTTGACGAGTTCGTCGTGGGAAGAACCTATGCGCTGGATGTGAACAAGACCGCCAAGATGAACATCACGGTTCCGTTTAAGGCAGGTACGGGAGACGGCCTGATCAAGTTTGGAGGTAAGGTGCGCCTGAAGGAAAAAGAGTACCGTGTTTCAGAGAATGTATTTGGCTGGACGGGTGGCGACGTAACGTTCGCGGGCTTCGAACCCGGTGACTACACGCTGGAGAAGTACGCTGGCGGGCTGGTAGACGATGACTTCCTTTCAGGACGATACACGCTGCGTGCGAGCGCCGATCCATCGAAAGTTATCTCACACTTTAATGCCAATCCCGATGGTTATGAGCTTGATGTCGAAGATAAGCTGACCGCCGAAGCCCTGGAAGCCTATACGGCCACGGAGGATGTATACGCCGGATACGTGATGGCAAAACTCCAGTTCAAAAAACTGATGCTGCTGGGCGGTGCGCGTTATGAGTACACGAAAGTAGGCTATACGTCGAGTGAAGTGATCTATAATTTCGAAGATGAACTGGAGGACATCGTCCCCGTCAGGGGATCGACGGACTACGGCTTCTTTTTGCCTCAGTTGCACGCCAAGTATGCGATCGACAATAATACGAACGTGCGACTGGCTCTGACGCGTACTTATGCGCGGCCGAATTTTCAGGACATCATCCCAAGCCAGGAGATAACCTTCAGTGCGCGGGAAGGAACCATAGGTAATCCCGACCTAAAGCCGGTAGATGCTTCAAACATAGACCTCATGGTGGAGCGCTACTTCGGGAACGTCGGCATCCTTTCGGGAGGCTTCTTCTATAAGAACCTCGACAATTTCATTTTTAACCGCCGTTTTGAAAGTACTAATTATCCCGGCGCGGAAGGCGTTGATCTTACATTGACGCAGGCGCAGAATGGCGATCGCGCGGATCTCGTGGGTTTCGAGGTTGCGTATCAACAGAATCTGACTTTCTTACCTGGATTTCTCAAGGGACTATCCGTGTATGCGAACTACACATATACCTCATCCGAAGCGCGCATTCAGTCGCGTGAGAATACCAGCGGCACTGAAACCATACGGCTGCCGGGTCAGGCCAGAAATGTCGGTAACCTTTCACTGGCTTATGACCACAAGCGCGTGAACTTCCGGATCGCCAGCAACTTCAATGGCGAGTATCTCAGCGAAGTCGGGGGCGATGCGAGCGAAGACCTTTTTGTGAAACAGCGCGTTCAGTTGGATGCGACCGCTACCGTGGCCGTTACGCAGCGCCTGCGCCTGTTCGCCGAGTTCCTCAACATCACCAATCAACCGTTCGAGGTTTATATGGGCGATGAAAATCATTATATCCAACGGGAGTTTTACTCATGGTGGAGTCGCGTCGGTTTGAAGTTCGATCTCTAATCTGAATTACTATGCGCATCAAAGAATTAACACGATACACATTTCTTTTGCTTGTCCTGATGGGGTCATCATGCGTCGACAATGAACTCGACGTATATCCCAACGATGAAAATTTCCCGCTTCAACTGGTGCTTGACGCCGAAGAAGGGGCCGACCTTCCCGATGCAGAAGACTACGACCTGGAGGTTGCCTTTGCCGATCACGTGGGAGCGCTACCGGGTCAGTCGTTGACGCTGCATTACGCAATCGAAGACCTTGAAGGGGATATGGCAGGATCCGTGACCATCGACGAAGTCGTGTACGAATACGAGGACGAGGATTGCGTCTTTGAACGCGAATTGGCCTTTACCGCCGAAGGCGACGGCACGTCCGGAACCATTACGCTTCACGTCGATGAGGACCTCGGTACGGTGCCGGACGCTTTTGAGATATTGTTCACACTTCCTGGAAAGGACAATACAGAAGGAAGTTTTTCCTTTACGTTGTCGGAGTTGTCAGGCGGGAACAACGTGATCCTGGGTGCTCCGGTAAGCTTTGAATACCAAGTGCTGGACACGGACATCGCGGGCGAATGGAAACTGGAGATAGCCACAGAAGAGGCATTCGAAGAATTGAAAGCGGTGTTTGGCTCGTTAAGTCCTTCGTTGGAGGAACTGTCATTTGACGACATCACGGGAGAGATCACGGCGGAATTCGCGTTTGGCGAGATGAAGTTTGTGGTGGAATTGGCCGAAGAAAAAGAGGTGACCACTTGTGAGGACGGTGAGACCGAGGTGGAGATGGAACACCTCGTGATTGAGATCGAGGCCGACTACGACGCGGAAGACGGTGAACTGGAGATGGAGGGCAGTCATTTTATTCTGGGTGACGATGGAGAGATCGAGAATGAACTCGACTACCAGGTTGACGCGGCGTACGAGGTGGTATCGGAAGCACTGACGATTACCTTCCTGAAAGTCGTTGACGAAGACCATTTTGAAGCGGGCGACGAATTATATGCCAGCGAAGAGGGCAGTACATTTATCTTTAAGAAAGACTAGCACCGATGAGTTACTATAGACTATTGTTTGTGATCGTATTGGCGATTTGTCTCGCGGCCTGTGGAGGCAAGCCTGTGGAGCAGTCGTCGGAGGCACGAGATACGACATTGGTGCTCAAGCCAACCGTTATAACCGATTCCGTCAAGTACGACACGGACGATCCGGCGATATGGATCAATCCCGGCGACAAATCGCAAAGCCTCATTATCGGTACCGACAAGGGGGGAGACACGGGTGATGGCGCCCTGTACGTGTTTGGCCTCGACGGACACGAGCGCAAAGACAAGACCGTTCACGGCATCAAACGGCCCAATAATGTCGACGTGGCCTATGGCCTCACCGTTGGAGGTGAAAACAAAGACATAGCAGTTTGCACCGAGCGCAACACGAATTCGATTCGTGTGTTCAGTCTGCCAGAAATGAAACCCATCGACAACGGTGGAATTGCCGTGTTTGAAAAAGACACAGCGCGCCTGCCTATGGGGATTGCGTTGTATACACATGGCGGCCAGATTTATGTAATTGTTTCGCGTAAGTCTGGTCCCAGCGGGACTTACCTGCATCAATACCTGTTAGATGGAAAGAGCGGCGTCGTGAAGGGATCGCTTGTTCGTGCGTTCGGTGAATATAGCGGCAAACACGAGATCGAGGCGGTAGCGGTGGACAACGAGTACGGTTATGTTTATTACAGCGACGAAGGAGTCGGTGTTCGCCAGTATCATGCGCATCCTGACAGTTCGAACCGCCAGTTGACCATGTTTGCCAGCACGGGTTTTGCGGATAATCACGAGGGAATTTCCATTTATAAGACTGATTCGTTGCACGGCTACATCATCGTATCCGATCAGCAGGCGAACCAGTTCCAGGTCTTCACGCGCGAGGGAACGACAGCGAATCCGCACGATCATCAACTCGTAGGTATCCTCAAGGCATCCACCATTGAAAGCGACGGCAATGAGGTTACTCAGGTGTCACTGCCGGGATATCCGAAGGGCTTCTTCATAGCCATGAGTGACGATAAGACATTTCAGATTTACCCGTGGACGGATGTGATGAACTGGCTGAAGGTTGACGAGTAGATTCCGAAATGGGTGCGAGTGCGTTTAGCCCGTGGTAGCTTATGTTACAAGCTGCGGGTTAACTTTTCGAATGCGAGCGCTCCATGCGCTCGATAAAATCTTTGAATATATCTTCAATCACTGACTGTTCACGCTCTGAGATGTCTGGCTGTTCCGAGATATATTGGTCAGGTCGCGTCAGCACACCTTTCTTTGTTTTCTGCACCAGGCTTAGCCACTTCTCGTTAACCATTCCATCCAGATTGTGCATCAGCATTTCAAACAACGGTCTGAGCTCCCTTGTGAGCCTTTGGTGAATTTGCACGTCCTGGTCCATCAATTGTTTGTCTGATCCCCCAAGTTCGGGATATAATATTGAATTGCCATAGTCTGAGAGTCTCGATTATGCGACTTCTGAGTCCATGCCGATGAACGGTTTGTAATGATTGGGGTGAATCACCGTCCAAATTGGCTGCTAATGGCTATCCAGGGCAGGGGTGTTATGTTTATCGGCCATTATGCCGTTTTGAAGACGGACGCTTTAACACAAGCATAACGCACAGCATATCCAGAGTTCATTTCTATTGCGAACCTTGTTAAGTCCATACGGAAATTATTCGCTCCTGTAACACCGTTCATTTTCACGTAATCACTTATAAGTACGGTGACAAGACCGGTTGTGAAGGGCGACGATTGACGAAACAACGGTGCTTGGACATCATTCTTTTCGCGAATCATAAACTATATTCCGATGCCCGGGCGTTACATGGTGCTGGCTTTTTTCCTCGTGACGTCCTCGTTGCACGCACAGGAGTTCTGGTTTTGGCCAAAATATTCGCTTGGCCAAAAGGCAGCTAATTACCCGGGACCCCGGATCGACGCTCCCATCGAGCCCGCCGTCGAATTTAGATCTCAAAGCACGCCCCTGTTATTTCACAACGAGGAACCGACACAACGGGTCACAGGGTTCATCCCGGCCGATAAGTTGCCGGCTAAATCATTTGCAGCGGAGATGTGGATTGTAAATCATGTCAATCAACCTGTAGGGGCTCTTGTGACTGTCAAGAAAAAGTTTGGCGGCTCTGAACCCCTATGGCTTCTCGGCGCTTATCAACGCAATGTTGTATTCAGCCTGAAACCCCAGGATGTCACATTTTCAAAATTGTTGACGCATGACCTGACCAAGCGCGGTTGGAAGAATTACTGGCTTCACGTGGTTGCCGTGGTAGACGGCCAAATGATGAGACTCTATATAAATGGTCAGAATGTAGCGGAGCGAACTACAACGCCTATGGAAAGCGTTAGTCCTTCTGAGATTGAAATCGAAGCGGCCGCCTATATGTCGAAGGAACCTTATATGGTATTGGGTAACCTGGTGCGGATGTTTCATTTGTACGACCACCCGCTTGATGAGCGATCAATTGCTGCGCGATTTCAGCAGCTGCAAACGCTGGTTGAAGATGGCAAGCTATTTCCTGACCTCTTCCATTTTACCGCTGGTCCATACCTCAACAACGCAACCCAGAACAGCATTGACATCGTGTGGGAGACCGATCGAAAAGCCGATTTCATAATTGAGTACGGAACTGCGGTGCCCCTTCAGCAAAAACAAGAATTGATTACACAAGAACTTACCAGTGAGACAGGCAAAACGCAGACCCATATCTACAAGACCACCTTGCGGAAACTCGACGTCGAAACGCCCTACTTCTACAATATCAAAGCCATTGCCCGAGATGGAAAGTCGATAGAGACCGGTGTGCTGACTTTCAGCACGGCCGTCAACGACTCAAGCTCGTATTCTTTCGCGGTAATGGGTGACACGGAAGCCAGACCACACATCAATGACAGGATTTCGAAATTGATTTGGGATGAGAGACCGAATATTGTATTAAATGTGGGTGACCTGACCGACGGCGGTATGAAGGATCACAAGTTTGAATGGAACTATGAATACTTTCAGGGCGTGAACCAGCTAACGAGTCGTGTACCTGTGTTTCCGGTTCCGGGTAACGGGGAGGCAGATCTCTACTGGTATAATCAATACCACACTTATCCATCAAAAGGGTATTATAGTTTCAAGTATGGAAACTCCGAATTTTTTATGTTGAACAGCAACGTGGCTGAGGATTTTGCTGCTGGCGGAGCGCAATACTTGTGGCTCGAAGAGCAATTGAGAAAGTCTACGGCGAAATGGAAGTTTGTCGCGCACCATCACGCGCCTTATTCTGCCGACGAGGACGATTATGGTGATTCATGGAAGGGTCAGGGTGATCTGGGAGATCTTCGCATTCGAAAGATTGTGGCGCTGTATGAAAAGTATCATGTTGACATGGTCTTTTTTGGTCACCTCCATACCTATCAGCGCACGATGCCAATCGCCGATAACAAGGTGGTTAAGCAGGGCGGTGTCATATACGTCCAGGGCGGGGGTGGTGGCGGAAACCTTGAGGACTTTGCACCCTCCCGTGCCTGGTTCAGCGCCAAGACTTACCGTGGACATCACTATTTCGTGATTAGTATTCACGCTCAAACCCTCAACTTCAAGATGTATGACACGGAGGGGCGACTGAAGGATTATCTTGATCTCTCTAAGTAATCCGTGGCAACGTTATCGCGGCGAGTATTTTGAAAAGATGAGCGAAAGCGTTTTGACAATGAAATCGCAATCATCTTTTGTGATCACGAGTGACGGCCGGATAGTGAGGACGTTCCCTTCTATGGTTTTTAATGCTACACCTTGCTTCATGCAAGCATACATTATCTGCTCGGCATATTGAGTGGCGCGCTGTTTGGTATGTGGGTCGAGTACGAGATCGATTCCCAGGTGAAGTCCTTTGCCAGCGACGTTTCCAATGACGGGATACTTTTCTTTCAATTCGGAGAGCTGCTCGAGCAGATACTTTCCCAGCACTTCTGAATTCTGTACCAGCCCATTTTTCTCGATATAGTTTATTGCCGCCAGGCCAGCAGCAGCGCTCAAGGGATTCTTCTCATGCGTAAAATGCCCGATTGATCGATGTTGAAGGGTATTGTATTTATCATGCGTAACGATGCCTGCCGCCGGTATCACACCACCGCCAAGCGATTTACCAATTACCAATACGTCTGGTGTTACAAAATGTTCACTGGCAAACCACTTACCCGTGCGCCCAAACCCCTCGATGATTTCGTCGAAAATGAGGAAGATACCGTGCTTGTCACAAATGTAACGGATCTGTTCCCAATAGGCTTTCGAAGGCACAACCGGTGTCGCGGAGATAGGCTCTGCTACAATAGCGGCCACGTCGGGATTCCGTTGAAGTATTACATCCAGTTGCCGTAAATACAGATGGTCAATTTCCTCTTCGCTGCCGAGTCGCCAGGGATTTCTATAATAATTTGGAAATTCTATGTGAAAGGCGCCCGGTACCATGGGGCCGAGACCAGTGGAGAAATGTTCTTCACCCCCCAGTGA
>DATHKA010000387.1:0-7435 GCA_035489615.1 Chryseolinea sp. | reverse complement strand
ACGGGGTGCCACGGCCCAGCGCTACCGGATCAATCATCAACGTGAAAGAATCGATCAATCCATGCGTCGCCAATTGCGAGACAATACTCCCGCTCCCGAGGATTGTAATATCCGCACCCGCAGTGTCCTTCAACCTTATAGTCTCCTTGACTATATCACCCTTTACCAACGCGGCACCCTGCCAATCAAGTGATTTCAAAGTTCGCGAAAACACGAACTTCTCTGAACGATTCATCCCATCGGACACACGGGGATTCATCTTTTGGCCAGCCTCCGTCGGCCAGAAGCCCGCCATCATCTGATAGGTCACTCTCCCGAACATGAGCGCATTGGGCTGCGCAGGATTCGCAGCATCGCCGGCAAAGTCGGCCTCTTCGCCGCCGTGCCTATGCCAGCTGATATCTTCGTGGTCGCCCTTGTAAAATCCGTTGACCGTCAAAAAATTGAACACGGTTATCTTTCTCATAGGATATTGATTTTTTCCCATATAACAACTGGCCACGGTCGATATGGACAATCCCGCGTTTTTTTCCTGAAGTCAGTTTAGGCCGTGGAAAATCTGTGAGCGTAGCAAAAAACACCCCATTTTTGACGCAACCGACCCTGATCACCCTGCGAATGTTCAACTAATTTAGCCGCTGCCCAGGTGCAGGCCGGGACACAAACAACTAATACCGAATCGATCATGCAAAAGTTCATGCTTATAGTGAGAGAAGACCTGTCTGTCATGCGGGACCTTACTCCGGAACAACGTTTTGCGGGCTCGCCCGATATGAATGGCTGGGTCAACAGCCTCGTCGAGGTGGGTAAGTACATTACCGGACAGCCTTTCGCCATAGAAGGTTACTACGTCTCCAAAACCGGCGCCGACGCCGATGGTAAATTCCTGCGCGACAAAGAAGGCATCAGCGGATTCGACTTGATCTTCGCAAATGACCTGAACGAAGCGTTGGAAATTGCCAGAAGTTGTCCCATGGTGAAGATGGGAATGGCGATACGGGAAGTACGCCCCTTTCAGGAGTTTCCTGAATAATGTAATGTGCGCGAAAGTCGCCAACAAAAAAGGCTACCGTATGTCGGTAGCCTTTGCACGTTCGTGATTTTTCTTTCCCTTCAACACCTACCGCGAAATCACCAACGCATATATTTTCCAGTCAGGTTACTCAGCTGGCTTTTGACAATGCCACCTGCTCGCGAACCTGGTCGTACTTCATCAGCGTAACCCCACAGCTATAGGTCCTGGTGTTTGCCAGCATCAAAGACTTCCGCGATGGAAGCCTGTTGAATATGGGCAGTCCTTTACCCAACACGACCGGATTTATCAACAAATGATATTCATCGATATAGCCTCCCTGAATCAGGGATGAGACGAATGACGCTCCTCCGAAAACCAGGATATCCTTTCCTTCTTGCTGCTTAAGGTGGTGAATATGCTGGCGGATGTCCCACTTAGACACCTCAACGTTTTCCCAGCCTCCCGGTATTTCATTGTCGGTCGTTAGCGTCTTGCTAAACACAACCTTATGTGCGTTGTTTATGAATTGGGCAAATTCATACTGTGAATGAGCAGGATCTTCAGCAATCTTTCTCCAATGTGTTATGAACCCATCTTCTACAACCTGACGGCTGAGAAACAGACAGTCAGCCGACTTTATCAACTCCGTATGATATTGTTTAAGCTCGTTATCCCACGTCCATTCCGGTCCCCAATTCCATACTATCCAGTCAGTCTTACCCTGCTGGTCAGCCATAAATCCATCAATGGAAAGTTGTACTTCTAATTTAATCTTTCGCATAGCTTCCAATTTTTAAAAAGTCCAAGTGTGCTTAAAAAGTACAGGTATCACTACGCAATCTTCATACCTGTTTTAGTAAAAATACGTATTGCTGCGCAGAGGGATATTGGTTTGAATACGACCATACATTCAAAAAAAATATCACGTTGTTGAAGGCGATACCGTTGTATGAAGCGCATCATAACCACAAATCCCGCGACGAAAAATCATATGGGTTGGAAATGGGGCATGTCGTTGCCTACTTTATAAAAAATACCGCGCGAAATAACCCAAAAAAAATTTTCAGAACATCTACTTCACTTATGGCGCGAGCATCCACCCGTTGCCTGGGGTTCTACCCATGAACTGATTGGGAACGTCGGTTCGAAAACGGTGTGGCCTGTTGCGGGCCACGTGCCAATTTATTCTCACATTTTCTGAATCAATCACATGCTGTTTTGGCCACCTGTATCGCGTGAGCATCAAGTCGATGATGATTACTTCAAGCGTTGCTTCACTAGGGGAAAATACGGATGACATCCCAAAAACTAAGCCCGTCCTTTGGGGGACGGGCCTTAGCTCAACCTTCAACTTCAAAATATAACTCTAACCTAAACCTAAAAACCTCGAAACTTACCCGACCAGTTTACCAGGGGCGCTGAAGCCAGATTAGACTGGCTGAATTTTCCACCGACTGGTGTAGCAGGAATTGGACGGGACCACTGATTCGCATTGTCAAAACAAGCAGCGCAAAAAATGTGTAATCCCAAAAAATACTCCTGTTCATCAACTGACCTAAATCAAAAAGTAATACTTCTGTTTTTACTAGAAGCTGCGTTAATCAGAGTGCCCGATGTCCTCTGTAACGCGAGCGCAGTGTTGTCGGAATGTCTACACAATGTACTTGTAGCTCAAAAAATATCAGGCTTCCAGACTAAAAAATAAGGACATTGAATCTTCACTCGATTAAAAGTTACTCACACGCCTCAGGACAAAACTAACTCACGTAAACATATTCCAAAGGGTCCTTTCTTCGAAATAACAAATCAAACGTCAAACGTTGAAAATGGGAAACCGAGCCGCATTAGGAGGCGATGAGAAATCTGGCCGAAGCGGGAAAGCAGCCTCATTTTTATCTGGCCGGACGTAAGCGAGACTGCTTTTCATGCCCAGGCAAACCGCGAATCCGATGGAAAGATTACAGGCACAGGCGAACACGAAGTTTCCCCCTGCAACTTGACGCCGACAAACGACATCTCGTCGACGTCCTGGGAAGGCCGTTCCTGATTACCGGGTTCGCGGCGTGGTCTGTTGCGGTCTATAAATAGGACAGCCATCTGCTCTGATGACCCTTCCGGTAGTTGGCAAACCAGCGACAGGGGAAATAGAGTACTAGCACCACGCAAATCCAAACAGCTATAACACGCAACAAGCTTGGTTCGTACTCCCGGGGCCAGTCGGCCGGGTTGGTGAATCCAAGATTGACGTATCGTCCGAATGAAATCGATGTCCAAATGAGCGCGGCAAGTGATATGAACGACAGATGAACTATAAAGTAAAAGAACGGAACCTGGCCGAATACCCGCAGCCATTCCGTTACGCGACCGCGAAGTTTCGTAAAGGCAGCCAGCAACAGCATCCCTATGCCAACTGTCAGCAGGTCGAATAGCAGCGATGGCGGATATTTTGAAACATTTATGAACGACAGAAAGGTATACACCCAGCCACGGGGTTGCACCGACCACGGAGAGGGGTCACCATACACATTTATCAATCGCAGCACGACAAAGAGCGCCAGCATCGCAGTACCCGCCTTCCAGAAGTTTGCAAAGGCTTTGTCTGCGGGAAGTAGTACCCACGCGCCAACGCAATAACCGGCCATCATCACACCCAACCAGGGTAAAATCGTGTAGGCTACCAGAACCACGGGAACGCCTGATGAATTCATAATGACAAAAGGACTATGCAAGAAGAGACCGGCAAAGACTCCCGCCACATCCGACGTTGCTCCCTGGGGGACCAGGTTGTGCCCTGCAAGAATGATGAACGCCAGCACGGCGATGACTTTTCGCGGCAGCCATATGAGGCCGGCAAATAATATCATCGACCATCCGATCACCCATATAACCTCAAACAGAATGATATCGTAAGATAACTGCAGCACGAAAGTGATCAGGACTACCTCCACAAGCACCAACCACAGGCCCCGGGTGAGCAGAAAGATCGCGGTATCCCGCACACTCCCTTTCTTTTGAAGATAAAGGAAAATGCTAATGCCCGAGAGAAATACAAAGTTGGGCGCGCACAGGTGTGTTATCCAACGTGTTCCGAATAGTGCCACGCTGGTCTGGGTTACGTCTTCGGCGCGGAAGGGAGTTGAGCCAAAGTATTCCCGCACGTGATCCAGCGCCATGATCACCATAATCAGGCCTCTCACGATATCTATCGAAGCAATTCGCGATGAAACTTTTATTGATGGGATTGTCGTCGTCATAGTGGGTTCAGTTGCCATCGCCAATTTGCAAAGTGTAGCACACTTCTGAAAGTACATAGCGACTGAATGACGGCTTGACTTCACCGAATCGGGTAATATCTGGTGTGAGTGACCCGGTTGCCCGGTCAGACGGATCTCTCAACTCCCCGACTACTTGCCGAACCACCGTCTGAAGTCTGTTACCCGGTCGCCGCTAACAAAAACGTCGAACCGCGGGGCAGGCTTAACTTCCAGCTTGATCCGGCTGTTGGACTGGTTTTGCCCCTGCAGGATCGCATCGTACGAGACGATACACTGCCGGTTGACCCTGAAAAACATTTTGGGATCGATGTGCTGTTCCAACCACTCAAGACTATAATTCAACGGCGACGTGTTTCCCTGCTTCGCCACCAGATAGGTGATCTTGTCGTTCACAAAAAAGTAGGCGACCTCGCCCGCCGTGTAGCTGATCGTCCGGGTACCCACGGTAACCAGAAAACGCTCCTTATAGCCTGCGGGCTGTCTGACGAGGTCTGCCAGTGCCGCCTGTTGCTCAGAGGTGAAATGGGTACGCAAAGATTTGAACTTATCCACGGCTGCTGACAATCTCTGTTGATCGACGGGTTTTAACAAATAGTCGATGCCATTCGATTGAAAGGCCTGCAGCATGTACTCGTCGTAGGCAGTGGTGAATACAACCGGCACAGCTACTTTCACTTGTTCGAAAATTCTGAATGCGCTGTCATCTTCGAGTTTGATGTCCATAAAAATCAGGTCGGGCTTGTCTTCC
Organism: Chryseolinea sp.; assembly: GCA_035489615.1. Classification (GTDB taxonomy): domain Bacteria; phylum Bacteroidota; class Bacteroidia; order Cytophagales; family Cyclobacteriaceae; genus Chryseolinea. Next base: position 2,397 of record DATHKA010000387.1, on the reverse strand, counting down.
TGGCTAAACCACTGCACAAATCCCTCGACTGAAGATAAAACGCGGATCACTTCAATCGACGAGTCGTACTGGACCAACATCTCGCTTAACCTTCGAGCCGTTAATATTTCATCCTCTACAATCGCTACCTGCATATATAACTATTCAAGAAATGGAAGAAACACCGAAAACTGATTGGGCAATTGTTCGATCAACACCGGCTGTGACGTAAGCAGCCCATACCGGCTGACAATATTCTGCAGGCCGATGCCGGTCGAAGGTTCAGCGTCGCGCCGCTTGTTCAAGTTGTTGACAACCGTAATCCCTCGCTCCGTGGCCTTGATGCTCACCTGCAAGGGCTGTTCGACCGTCATACGATTGTGTCTCACGGCATTCTCCACCAGCATCTGTAAACTCATGGGAGGAATTTTGTATCGCTCCTTCTGGTCTAAGGTTACGTCGATCGAAATATTCAGTTTATTATCGAAACGCATCTTGAGCAAAAAGATGTAGGACTGAATAAATTCCAGTTCCCTTTTCATCGTCACGGTTGTGTAACGCTTCTGTTCCAATATGTAGCGGTAACTTCCCGACAGTTCGTGAATAAATTTTCGCGACAGTTCCGGATTATCCTCTACCATGGCATCGAGTATGCTGAGACTGTTGAACAAAAAATGAGGACTAACCTGGTCCCGGAGCGCGTTCAGTTCGGCCTCGATCTTCTTCTTCTCCATGATTCCTGCATCGACTTCCATTTGTTTCACGTATCGAATCGAGCGATCGTAGGCAATCAGAAAGAAGGTTGACATCACCAACAACAACAGGAACCCAAAATTTGCACGCTTATACAACTCAAAGAATGCCGGAGTGGCGTCTGTCGGATACTGTGCGCGAACTCCTTTTCCAAAAACGATTGTGCTCACGTGCTCCAAGGCAACCATGATCTGCGACGTAAGCAGGATAAAAGCGATGCCCAGCACCGTCGCAGACAGGATCACGGCGAAAGCCCTGGTAACATCGAGGGGAATTAGGATACCTTCTCCGAAACGTTTGAGGGCGAAATCGAGCAATGCCTCGCATCCGTAAATCCAAACCAGCAGTACAATGCCCATTACGGCTAACGTAGCGGCCTGGTAGATGAATATTTCAACATCGTATTGCAAATCCGGGCGGTACACCGGATAGTCGAGATACATGAAGACCGGAAAGTACATGACCAGTAATGCCAATACAACCTGTAGCTTCTGTCGTAGGGTAAGTTTTCGACGCATGCGTGCGGTAATCTCCGGCGAAAGTTAAGAAATGGCGCGATGTGCACTCACTGTCCATGATCTTATCGGAAATCGCACGGCGATGCATTGACAACAGCAATTCACGTGCGGTGCATTTGCTTTGGCGCAGGGTTGCGTTTAAGGGGCAAAAAAATTGAAGAAGAAATTGGATTTGTACTGTATCCGGCGGTCGCAATTACCGTTAGAATTCTTTAACTTGATTAATCGCCCTCAGCCACCCAGTTGGCATTGCGATACAAAACTGTAAAACCCACAAACTCCGACTGCGATGAAGTCTACGTTCAAATTCTGGCCCGCTGCCGGGCTCATCCTCTTATTGTGCCCTGCCCTCGTTTCCTGTAAGTCCACGGCTGCGACAAACAAACACGAATTCAAGAAGGAGCTTCATAAGGTCGAGCGCTCGCACTAGCCTCGCATCGGACTGCGCTGTTAACGTTCCCCTGTTGGTTATGTGAGCGTGCCGATCATGCGTCGAACTTCCCGGGTGTAAGCCGGAATTGCACCCCGTTGCGTAGCGACGAAGGCTCCCACACTGTTCGCTACGCGTCCGGCCAACTCTGGATTACCGGTTCGCACAAACACGTGAAGAAATGCGGCGCTGAACGAATCGCCTGCGCCCACGGCATCCAGTACCTGGACCGGCACGCCGGGCACCGGGATGAAGCGATTCTCATGACTGACAAAGCAGCCTTTTTCTGCAGCCGTAACAATCACCAAGTTGATGTCCGTGAATTGTTTGGTGACCCAGGAGCAAAAATCGGGAATGTCAAGCACTTTGCCGGCAACAAGTGACGCGACTACGGGTACCTCTTCGTGGTTCAACTTCAACATAGTCGCATGCAAAAGCGACTTGCGTATACTGACTGCGTTGTATCCGGTCTTCCGTAGGTTGATATCGCAAAACGTCTGACGGAAGCTAAACGAACTGAGAATCTTCTCCAGTGTTTCCGCCGACCTTTGGCCGCGCTGCGCCAGTGTTCCAAAATAGAAGACGTCAAAGTTCTCGTCTTCGATGCCGGCGAGCGACTCGTCGAAGGCTATGTTATCCCACGCCACGTTCTCTACGATGACATAATCGGGCTGACCCTCCCGAAGAGTGACCTCCACGATGCCAGTAGGCAAATTT
>DATHKA010000386.1:0-4298 GCA_035489615.1 Chryseolinea sp. | reverse complement strand
TGCGATAGCTGCGTGTGTGCTTCCGGCGCTTCGCTTTCGGAAAATCGTGGCGCATTGAGCCAAGCTTTGCTACGACCGCCGCCAGATTTCGTCGCGCAGCGGCAGAAGCACACTCGATGAAGTTCCCCCGATCTCCTCCAGGCCTCGGGCTTAACTATCCTACAACGCAGAACACCTAGTAAAAAAGGTCGTTATCTAAAAAGCACGACCGATCCAAATCTTCAGCCTCCTCTATACGCCTACGCACCCATAAAAAAAGCTCCGTGGCCTCTTATCCTGGATTTCATTTGGCCGTGCGTCATAGCTAATTCCACCAGGCACGTGCGAGCCTATTCTATCCCGTACTTTTCTATTTTTAGGTACAACGTTTTCCGATCGATGTTGAGAATGCGCGCCGCTTTTGATTTGTTGTAGCGCACTTCTTTGAGGGTCTTCATGATCATTTCCTTTTCCTGCGTTTCCTGCAGTGCCTTCAGATCATATACGGGTGGCGAGGCAACTGCTTTCGAGGTTGGGTTGCGAATTTCTTCCAGCATCTCCGAAGGAAGTGCCTTGGCCGTGATGACACCTTCACTCGTGAGCAGGACCGCACGCTTGACAACGTTCTTCATTTCGCGAAGATTACCCGGCCAGTCATACGTCTTTAGAATGTCTGTAACTTCGTCGTCGAATCCTGTGACGTGGCGTTGCAGCTCAGCATTTGCCATTTCTCTAAAGAAGCCCAGAAACTCATCGAGATCTTCTGTCCGATCCCGCAACGGCGGAACGCGCAATTTGAATTCGTTGATGCGATGATAGAGATCTTCTCTGAAGGCACCCTTCTTCACGCTCTCAAAAAGGTCGTCGTTAGTCGCGGTGAGGATGCGCACATCAATTTTGATTTCCTTGCTGCTTCCAACCGGTTGGATAACGCGTTCCTGAATGGCGCGAAGCAACTTGATCTGCACTTCGTACGAGAGGTTGCCGACCTCATCCAGAAACAAGGTGCCGTGATGAGCCTCTTCGAACTGACCAATTTTATCCTGGACAGCGCCGGTAAAAGCACCCTTTACGTGACCAAAGAGTTCGCTGGCGGCAAGCTCTTTCGAGATCGCTCCACAGTCTACCGCTACGAACTTCGACTTGGCACGCGCACTCAGTTGGTGAATGGTTTGTGCGACATTCTCTTTTCCCGTTCCGCTCTCACCTTCGATGATGACAGACATATCCGTGGGTGCCACCAGCCTCACATAATTGTAAAGCTGCTTCGACTGCGTGCTGCTGCCCTCGACGAACTTTCGTTGAGGAGGTATTCGCGGTGTGCTTACCGACGGACCTACTTTGTCCTTCTTAAGCGCCTGCTGAACGATCATTAATAGTTCGTCAGGATTCACCGGTTTGGTGATGTATTCAAAGGCGCCGATTTGCATTGCCTTGACTGCCGTGCGAATATCGGAGAAACTGGTCATAATAATGACTTGCGTGGCCGGAGAAGCCTTTTTCATCTCGGTCAACACCTCCATGCCGGTCGTGTCCGGTAGGCGGTAGTCAAGTAAAACAAGGTCGAATGTTCGGGAGGCAAACAGTTGCAGGCCCTGACCTCCCTGATGGGCCACGGTAACCGTGAAACCCTGTTTGCTGAGAAATCCGTCCAGGATTCGACAAAAGGTAAGATCGTCTTCTACTACAAGGATGTTGGCCATACAGGGGGCAAAATAAAAAAGAAAGCCGGAATATTTTCCAGCTTTCTCTTATTGATTAAAGTGATGATTGAAGTTGGATTATCCAACTACCTTACCATCCTTATCAAACTTCACGATCTTGGTTTCGGCACCGTTCTTCAGGTGAACTTCATACTGTTCAGTAGCAGTCACTTTGTAAGCAGCGTCGATCAACCATCCGCGATAGTCTTGCATTTCAAGAGCCTTCTTTACAGGTGCAGGAAGTTCTTCAGACTTAATTTTAGTCTTTTCTTCTTGCTGAGGAGCTTGCTCAGTTGCAGGAGCTACTGCACTGCTCGACGCATCCTGGGCATTCACAAATGCTACACTACCTAACATAGCGGCGAAGGCAAACATTACTTTTTTCATGGTCTTTAATTTTAGTTTGACATTTGTTTTTACTACCGAGTCAGTGTACGAATGATGTGCCAGCGAAAACGTATTTGTAAATCGCTGTATATCAATCATATAAAATTGCAAAAACAACCGCTGCGTACGCAATCCGTAGGATCATTCTACACGTTGAGCTCTTAATTCCACAGATCAACGAGATTCCACACCTCAACGAGGAATTGACAATTGTCAATTGTGAATTATTCTCCTTTTAAACCACGGCCGCAAGATGGTCCGGTCAAGAACCAACCAACCCAGGGCGAGGTTAAGGAGCACGATTGCATTTACGAGGACCTTGCCGTCGAGGGAAACTGTCGGCAGGGATCGGTGAAGAAACTTCTGTGTAAGCGAAAGATCGACCGGGCTCGAAATTGTGATGGGTCCGTCGAACGCGCCGCTGCCTGCCAGATACATGGCCAACACGCCGGCGATGAGCATACCGGCCAGGAGGAATATGCCATTCCTGATAGAGAAGGAAAATGCCGGGGGACTGTATTGATCAAGATTTTCCATAACGCGCTGCGTAAAGTTTCTCGAAGGTGTGAGCAGCGGCTGAGATTTCATCAATTGATGTACGTCAAGCATTGAAGCAAATCTCTCCTGCAGCAACTTATCTGTCGTCAGTCGCTGTTCAAATGCTTCTCGCTCACTCGAAGCAAGGCCATCGTCGATGTACCTGGCGAGATCATCCAGATCTTTCTGCGTTAGCGGTTTCATATTTTACAAAGATAGTGCTTCGGATTTTAAAATGATTTTCAGTTCATCGGCCAGCCGTTGACGCGCGCGATGTATTCTCACTTTCGCGGTGTTAGCCTGCATGCCCGTAATTTCAGCAATCTCCTCCAGTGAAAACTCCTCGAGGTAAAACAGTGTCAGTGCCGTGCGATCGGCCTGATTCAGTCGGTTCATGGCTGCCTCAAGAAACTTCCGTTTGTCTGAGCGCTCAAGACGGTCCTCGCCTTCATGACCCTGTGATATGGTGGTCGACTCAATACTTTGAAAGTCGGGGCGATTCTTCCTGCGATGACTGATCGCCGTATTGAAGACAATCCGGTACAGCCACGTGGAAAATTTGGACTCGCGTTGAAAGCTGCGCAGGTGGTGATATGCTTTCACAAAAGCGTCCTGCGAAATTTCTTCTGCCTCCACCCTGCTTTGCACGACCTTGAATGCAATAGTATAGGCGTAGCTCTTGTAACGATTTACAAGGTCTGCATACACCGATTGCTCACCGGCCAGTATTCTGTCGATTATCGGAAGATCCGGATCGTGGGTCATTTTGGTTCTTTGACGCCGTGCATCTTCCTAAAGTTACAGGATCGTTAGCAGAGTGGTGGATAATGACGGGGATGAGGCGTATAATTCACCGGATGCAGTGGTAGTCTGATTTTGCCGCTGGACCAAGATTCCGCGGAGTTGTGACAGAATGTGCTTAATTAGAGATACCACACCGGTTGCAAGTAAGTACCGCTCCAAAAGGCGCTCCTGCCGGATACGAAAATTTCCTATATGACACATCTTGTAAACACTTTATGCATTTCGAAAGGGCCATTAAGAATGGTGTTCGCCTTTTTAGCGCTGTCAGGCATCATCCTGAGCGTTCCGGCTGCCGCGCAATTTTCGCAAGCTGCCCGCGATTCGATCAACAAGATCACCCAGGTGGACTATACCCAGATGCTCGGTCAATTGGGACTGTCACCTGCTGACATGCGCCGGGGACCATCGGGAGATCCTACCGCGCCTAACGCCGCCAACCGATTCGAAGACAAGGTCAATAGTTATAAACTGCCCGACCCATTATTGCTGAACAACGGAAAGAGGGTAGCGAAAGCTTCAGAGTGGTGGAGTCTGCGGAGGCCAGAGATTGTGGAATTCTTTGATCGCGAAGTATACGGGCACCTGCCCCAAAACCTACCCGCAGTGAGATGGCAGGTAATTTCTGTTAGGGATACCGTTGTTGGTAGCATGCCTATCAAAGAGAAACTACTGAAGGGTGTCGTCGACAATTCATTGTACCCGTCCATAAAAGTCGAAATTGAACTGTTGCTGGCGACGCCTGAGAAAGCAACCGGACCGGTACCTGTAGTGATAGAATTTGGATGGATAAAGAATCCATTTAACCGAGGTCCCGTGCAGGCGCTGGGGTTAGGGTCTGCCGGAGAACCGACCTGGAAGGAGCAGCTGATCATGCGCGGCTGGGGATAC
>DATHKA010000385.1:0-11909 GCA_035489615.1 Chryseolinea sp. | reverse complement strand
AACAATACCACCGTTTTCCGATCGGCAGGCTCCGACCAGGACCATATCATGGGTCTGTACTACGCCGACTATGATCATCAGCAGGTGATGAAGTTTGAGATGAAGGAGGGCAGATATTTTTCCAGGGACTTTCCCGCCGACACGATGGCAATCATATTAAACGAAGCGGCAGTCAAGGAGCTTGGTTTTGCTCATCCCATAGGCGAAGAGGTTGTATTCTTCGGGGGCGGAACGGTGGCTGAAGCACCGCGGTTGAAGGTGGTGGGTGTGATGAAGGACTTCAACTTTGAATCTTTCACGGCGCAGGTGAGGCCTTTGGCAGTCCGGCCGGTTTCTACGGATCGCAACTTGCTGGCGCGCTACACAGGTAGTCCGAAGGATGCCGTGGCACACGTGGAAAAACTCTGGAAGCAGCTGGCTCCAAGTGAAGCGCTTCAATACAGTTTCCTCGACGACAACTTCGATGAGTTGTTCCGCGCGGAGCGACGCATGGGCGATATCTTCACCGTATTCTCAGGACTGGCCATTTTCATTGCTTCGCTTGGTCTATTCGCGCTGGCTGCATTTACTTCGGAGCAGCGGTCGAAGGAAATAGGCATACGCAAAGTGATGGGAGCCTCTGTTTTGGGGATCACCATGTTATTGTCCAAAGAGTTTACGCGTCTCGTTGTGTTTGCTTTCGTGCCAGCGGCTGTTGCAGGTTGGTATGTAGCGCATCGATGGCTGGAAGGATTTGCCTACCGGATCGACGTGAGCCCCTGGACGATTTTCCTGAGCGGCCTCGCGGCCTTGGTGCTGGCATGGGTAACGGTAAGCTATCAGTCGATCCGCGCGGCAACGATAAACCCTTCTGAAACACTGCGGATGGAGTAGGAGGGCAATTGGTAATTCGTAATGAATAATTAGTAATTGTCTGGCGGCTGTGCGCCGCAATGCAACGACCCCCGAAGGGGTCGGCCAGGCACTAAATTACCGGGGCCGGCAGGCCCCTCCGCAATTACTAATTACCAATTATTAATTACTAATTCATTGTTTAACAGCGACTTAACTATCTATCCAGCCGCCCTATATTAAGTTTTTGTTTCCTCTTCACATTCCCCTAACATTCCCTTACTTTAGAGATTCATCAACCTCGAATTATCGGTATGGAAAACCAAAAGACTTCAAAAAAGGCGCTCCGCCACCTCATCGAAGACTCCATGCAGGAGGCGCTTAAGGTACTCCAGTTGCCGGATCCCGGAAAGAAGGTAACGAAAGTCCTTCACCGAAACTCCAGGAAGCTGGCTACCCTCTTTGCTAACGTGATCAAGCACGAAGACAAAAAGAAAAAGAAGGCGGCTAAATTCATGGAAAGCGCAGTCAAGGGCAAGGCTAAGAAAAAGGACAAGAAGAAAAAGCAGCCCGCCCTTGAGCAACCTCAGCATCTCGAAGCCGTTTAGAAAAAAATTAACTTGGGTAAATTATTTTGATGAGCACATTTCGATGCGCTCATTTTTTTTGTGGCAGCCTCTTGCCCACAACAGGGCATTGCGGCTACCGCCTTCTCTTATAGTAAAAGTAATCCTCCAGCCCTTCCCAGATCGCAATCGGCATTACCATCAACAACATCCCGTAGAATAAGTCTTCCAGCGGAATCGTTCCAAGTCTAATGCCGAGGGTCTGCGTGTCGTTATAGCGTACTATTTCCTCGTCGATGAATGAACCCGTGAGAATGCCATCAATGAAAAGGAACGGCACCAGCAGAAGCGCGAAGGCAAAATAGAACTTGCCCATATACCTCGGCCGAAGTTTCAACATTTGGAAAGCCAGAAAACCAGCCAGCAGGAGAAAAGTAGATCCTGAATAGAGCTTGTCTTTATGGTACATTCCGGCAATCAAAAGGACGACGATCAGGAGGCTGCTGATGACTTCCTGATGCGGGAACAAAGGATCTTTCTCGAACAGGTGATTGAGTGCAAAATACGTGAACATGCAGGCATAAGGGATGCTTATGAAAAAAAGCACCTCCTCGAGTGGAAGCGAGCCGATGTGGATACCGGTAATGTACCGTTCGTTAACGCTCCAGACTCCCAGTTGTGTGAACAGCTCGTCCCATACAAGGAAGAAAACGGCGGTAACTACCAGGCCGGTGCCAGCGAATTTCCAGTGTTTATAGAAAGGTGCCTTCGGATAGAAGCTGGCGGCTAACGGCACGGCGAGCACCAGAACGTCGATGAGTAGATAGAGGTACTTGGGGGTCAAAGCGGATGAGGTAGGTTAGGGTGTGTCTTGCCGCGATTCCACCTGGTGGAAGTTCTTGGGTTCATATTTTCTCAGCACAAGGAGAAAGCCAAAAGCCTCACATCCGTTGCGTGTATGCCTTGCGTGGTGCGTATAGTGTGCATGGATCATTCGCTGCAAATACCGGCTCTTCCCACTTGGGCGCCACGGCAGCCGCGAGCTCCGGAAGAATTCGTGAATAGCGCAACAGTGTGTGCAACACGCCACAAATTTCCGGAATAGAAAAGCGCCCACGATGAGTGAGCAGAAGAATATGGTTATTGCTGTTGTCACGTCCGTTTTCTTCAGGCGTTGCGTGAACATCTTTTCCAGTGTCGATGCACGGTAATCAAAAATACGTTTTAGCTGGCCCTGTGCAAGCATACCGTTCGCCAGGCCGCCAAAGGGACCGTATGGAATGGCATAATTTACTTCGTCGGTCATTTCAATTCCGTTGCGCACATCCGGAAAGTGGTGCCGACGATGCCTGCGCGCATTTCTTTGTGCTCCATCGGTACATCGTTCGAAGGGTCATTGATGCCGGTATAATATGCGCTGGGATTCCCCGGGTCCGAGAAGAAGCCCGGCGTAGCAAATGGCCACCGGTAACAATTGCAATCGCTTGAATGAATAGATTTTCATATATTTCGATTACCCCTGCATTGGAAAAGGGTTTGTCAATTCCCGCAGAAAAGGGTCAAAGGATTTACAGCATATGGTCAGCAGGATGATGGGTAGATGGTACTGGGGGGTATGGATTTTGGCCGCGTTGGCCGGCTGCAAGTCGAAGAGTGATCAAATGGCCGAACGGGACTCGGTCGATTACAACCTGCACATCCGGCCCATACTTTCGGACCGATGCTTTAAATGTCATGGCCCTGACGCCAATCAGCGAAAATCGAACCTTCGCCTCGATACACCCGAGGGAGCGTATGCGGCCCTAAAGGACGATCCTGAAGGTCGTGCCATCATACCGGGCGATCCAGATCATTCGGAAGTATTTCTTCGCATTGCCACCGCCGACACCTCCGAGATTATGCCGCCGGTGAAATCCAATCTCAAATTGAATGAGCAGGAGATTGCGTACATCAGGAAATGGATAGAGCAGGGCGCCGCATACAAACCACATTGGGCATTCATTCCGCCCAAGGCGCACAGTATCCCAACCGTTAGCGACGAGGCGTGGCCCATCAATCCCATCGACAATTTCATACTCGCGCGTATGGAGCAAGCGGATTTGGCGCCCAATGAGCCAGCCGATCGCGAGCGGCTTTTGAAGCGCGCCAGCCTTGATCTCACAGGGTTGCCGCCTTCCCTCGAAATGCAGGACAGGTACCTGGCAGACGAAAGTCCCGAAGCCTACGAAAAAGCCGTAGACGTTCTTTTGACTATGCCGGCGTACGGCGAAAAGATGGCCACCTATTGGATGGATATCGCGCGCTATGCTGACTCGCATGGGTATCAGGACGACGGGCTTCGCACCATGTGGCCGTGGAGGGACTGGGTAATTCACGCTTTCAACGAGAATTATTCCTATGACAAATTTGTCGTCTGGCAATTGGCCGGTGACCTGTTGCCCAATCCAACAAAGGAACAGCTGTTGGCCACAGGCTTCAACCGAAACCACAAGATCACACAAGAAGGCGGCGTGATCGACGAAGAATACCGCATCGAGTATGTTACCGACCGCACCAATACATTCGGCAAGGCATTTCTTGCCCTTACATTCGAATGTGCGAAGTGCCACGATCACAAGTACGATCCTATCCTGCAGAAAGATTATTTCAGCGCGTTTGCCTTCTTTAATCAGGTTCCGGAGAAGGGCTTGGTGGGTGATATCACGCTGGCATCCCTGGCTGATCCGCCCAATATGCAGATCACCACGGCCGATGTGAAAAGCATCCTGACCTTCATCAACAAGAGAGATACGGCAGCCGTGCCTGTCATGATCATGAAGGACCTGCCCGCGCGACGGCCGACTTACGTGCTGAAGCGCGGCGTATATGATGCGCCTGGCGACCGCGTTGTGCCAGGCTTACCTGCCGCGATAATGAAATATGATACGGTGAAATACGGGGCAAACCGCCTTGGACTTGCGAAGTGGATTGTTGATCCCGCTAATCCCCTGACGGCACGGGTATTTGTCAATCGCATGTGGCAGGAGGTGTTTGGCCGAGGATTAGTTAAAAGTTCCGGTGACTTTGGTATGCAAGGAGAAATGCCGTCTCATCCGGAACTGCTCGACTGGCTGGCACTCGATTTCGTAAACAACGGGTGGGACATCAAACGCCTGATGAAACAAATGGTGATGTCGGCAACGTATCGTCAATCATCCACCATGGAGGACGAAAAACTGAAAAAAGATCCCTATAACATTTTGCTCGCCCGTGGCCCGCGCATTCGCATGAGCGCAGAAACGATTCGCGACATGGCCTTGCAAAGCAGTGGACTGCTGGTGCCCGAGGTGGGTGGCCCGAGTGTAAAAGTGTATCAGCCGAAAGGTATTTGGGAGTCGTCGACTTCGGGCCGCGGTGTGTTGTCGCGCTATGTGCAGGATCATGGCGACAAGTTGTATCGCCGCGGACTGTACAGTTTCATCAAACGAACGGTACCGCCGCCTGGCATGCTCGTTTTCGACGCCAGCAACCGCGATCAGTGCGAGGTAAACCGTCTGCGTACAAACACTCCGTTGCAGGCGCTGGTGATTATGAACGATCCGATTGTTCTTGAGTCTTCGCGCGTATTTGCCGAACGACTTGCAAGCGACGATCGCGATCCCCACCATCGCATATCGGCGGCCTTCCGTGCGATTCTCTGCCGCAATGCCCGCGCGAACGAACTATCGATCCTGACGAGTTACTATGACGATGAACTGAAGATCTTTCAATCCGATCCGGAGAAGGCAAAAAAACTAATAAGCGTAGGAGAGTACAAAGCCATGGAAGGAGAAGATGCGCCAACGGTGGCGGCGCTGATGCAGGTGATCCATACGATGTATAACATGGAGGAAGCGATAACGAAGAATTGACAATTAAGGCCCCGATTGGGTCGGGGCTAAGGCCCAGGTGGTGGGCCTTAGATGAATAGTTAAACGGCGTGGCTTCTGAATTTTCGTCAGCGAAACTTTGAGCCATTGGGTTTGCAGTTTATTGATTGTGTATGAGGATATGACTGTGAAATTGAACAGATGTAACGGCATACTTACCGATCGGCGAAGTTTGTACTTTATACAGGCCCCACCGCTGGGGCCAATTGCACGCCCCCAGGCGTGCAATTAATTGTCAATTATCAATTGTTAATTATGAGTGAGTTCATCGAGAACCGGTTCCACATAACGCGACGCCATTTTCTAGGAAAGATGAGCCTCGGCATTGGCTCTGTGGCTTTGGGGTCGTTATTGATACCCGACCTTTTCAAGTCAGGCGACGACGGGCTGCCGCAGCTATCAGGGCTGCCCCACTTTGCGCCGAAGGCCAAGCGCATTATTTACCTGTTTCAGAATGGCGCGCCTTCGCAGCTGGAAAGCTTTGATTACAAGCCGCTGTTAAACAAGATGGCAGGTGAGGACCTTCCCGAGTCGATACGGCAGGGACAACGTCTTACGGGCATGACTTCGGGGCAGTCGCGTTTCCCACTGGTAGGATCACATTTTTCGTTCAAGCAATACGGAAAGTCGGGCGCGTGGATAAGCGAGTTATTTCCTGAAACTGCGAAGATTGTTGACGAGATGTGTATCATCAGGACGATGCATACCGAGGCGATTAATCATGACCCGGCGCTCACGTTCATGCAGTCGGGCGCACAGCAGGGCAATCGTCCGAGTATGGGCGCGTGGCTGAGCTATGGACTTGGGAGCGAGAACAAGAACCTTCCTGCTTTCTGTGTGTTGCTTTCGCGTGGCCGGGGCAACGGACAAGGAGTGTACTCAAAGTTGTGGTCGAATGGTTTTCTCGACAGTATTCACCAGGGCGTACAGTTCAGTAGCAGCGAGGAGCGTGTGTTGTATCTGAAGGATCCGCAGGGACGCAACCGGGAGGATACACGCAAAATGCTCGATCACCTGTCAGAACTCAATTCAGCCAATTTTAAGGAATTCGGAGATCCGGAGATACAGGCCCGCATCCAGCAATACGAGATGGCATATCGCATGCAGACCGCAGTGCCGGAATTAGCTGACCTTTCCACAGAACCCGATCATATCATCAAGATGTATGGCGCCGATTGTCTGGTGCCTGGAACCTACGCGTCGAACTGCCTGCTCGCGCGCAAGTTGTCCGAGTCTGGTGTACGCTTCGTGCAACTGTATCACCAGGGCTGGGATCAGCATGGCAACATGGTCGGCGAGATGCCCCTTCAGGCGCAGGACGTAGACCGCGCAACGGCAGCGCTGGTGATGGACTTGAAACAACGTGGTCTTCTCGACGAAACCCTGGTGATCTGGGGCGGGGAATTTGGAAGGACAAACTATTGCCAGGGGGCGCTCACGAAGGAGAACTACGGCAGGGACCATCATCCGCGCGCCTACACGATCTGGATGGCAGGCGGCGGCGTAAAACCCGGTATAGTATACGGAGAGACAGACGATTTTGGATATAACATCGTGCGCGACCCGGTACATGTTAACGACTTCCATGCCACCGTGCTGCATTTGATGGGCCTCAATCATGAACACCTTACGTACAAACACCTCGGTCGACGGTACAGGCTCACTGATGTGGCGGGGAAGCTCGTGAACGGAATCCTGGCATGAGAAAAGTATTTAGTCGTGAGTCCTTAGTCGTGAGTGGGTCTCTGGTATTTGGCGTTGGTAGTCGTCCGCAAAATGAATATTCGTAGTATAGTTGAAAGGGTCTGGCGTACTTGAAACATGTCCGGCATACTTGAATGTGTCGCCGTTTACCAGGCTATGCAGCATCTATCTACTGAAAAACTAAGGACCCTCTAAGGACTAAGGACCCAGGACTAACGACTATTTACATGTTTAGATTTTTTCGTATCGCATCCAACACCATTTTCTTTATTCAGGTGTTGTTGCTGTTCCTGCTATTTGCAGAGGATCGGATAGCCCTGCCGCCGTTGCTTCAGGTCGCGGGCAGGATGCATCCCCTGATTCTCCACCTTCCGATCGGCATGTTGATACTGGTTGGCGCGCTGGTGCTCCTGGGAAAGCAGTTCGACACAGCGCATAACCATAAAGCGGTTCATTTCGCCTTGTTGTTTGCTTCGCTGTCAGCGTCGATTGCCGCGCTGTTTGGATTTTTTCTAAGCTTGCAGGGAGACTATGCAGGCGACGCCATGACCACGCACAAGTATGCCGGCGTCACCCTCAGCTGGTTGTGCTATGGCCTTGTGGTGATTTATCAATCGCAGGTTGGCCGTCGGGTTTTTCTGGCCGTCGGTGGTGTCGTCTTCGCGCTACTTATCGCAGCGGGACACACCGGCGCAGTACTCACACACGGCGAGAACTTCCTGCTAGAGCCTCTCAAAGGTCCGGAGGTGAAATTGACTGCCGAGAATGCCCCGGCCTACGACTATGCTATAAAACCGATTCTGGAGGCCAAGTGCTTTACTTGCCACAATGAGACCAAGGCGAAAGGCAAGCTGGTGATGACAGATCGAAACCGCTTCATGACGGGAGGTGAACATGGTAGCCCATGGGTTGCTGGTAAGCCGGAAGAGAGCCGCATGATCAAGGCCTTTTATCTCCCGCTTGAACACGACGAACATATGCCTCCTGATGGCAAGGCGCAACTCACGGCTGTCGAAATAGCCGCGCTCAAGGCCTGGGTTCGTTCCGGCGCTGACTTCGACAAGAAACTCGCAGAATTTCCCGAGAACGACTCGCTTAAGATCATGGTGGCGTCATTGGTTGCCAGTAAGCCCGCACCGCCAACGGAGAAGGTATATGCATTTACAAGTGCCTCCGAGACGAGTATTGAGAAGGTCAATACGCCATTTGTCACGGTGGCGCCGCTTTACCAGGGCAGTCCCGCGCTGCAGGCCGACTTCTATGTGCGAAAGGGCTTTGATATCAAATCACTGGAGGCGCTGGGCGCGGTGAAGGATCAGCTCGTTTCGCTCAGTTTATCCAAGATGCCCGTTGCAGACAAGGATCTTTCGTTAGTGGGGAAGTTTACCAACCTCGAGTTGCTGAATCTGAATTTCACAAACATCAACGGCAGCGGCCTGTCAGCACTTGCTCCGCTAAAGAGTCTGCGCTCATTGTCGCTGGCCAGCACTGGTGTCAGGGCTCATTTGCTGGATCCGGTGCTGAAGCTTCCACAGCTTCGTCATTTGTTTCTTTGGAACACGGGTGTTAGCGATGCCCAGCGCGATTCACTCAAGCAGAAGTATCCGGCGGTGTCGATCGCCCTCACGCAGTTTACCGATGAGTCCGTGATGCGACTGAACAGACCGATGATTGAAAACGAAGGAGTGTTTGCGCCAGGCAGTGAGATCTCCTTCCGGCATCCGATGACGGGCGTATCGATCCACTACACGACGGACGGCTCCAGGACGGATTCAATTACGGGACGGCTATACGACAAACCTTTCACGATCGATAGGACCACACTTGTGAAGGCCGTGGCCTGCAAGAACGGATGGTATTGCAGTGAACCGGTGGAGCAGATTTTGTTTGTCCGCGGCGTTCCGGCCAAGACGATCACCTTGCTCAATGAACCGGATCCGCAGTACCCCGGTGAGGGTGCGGTGAGTCTCACCGACGGGCGGAAGGGAATTGCCGACGTGTTAAAGGAACCTTCGTGGTTGGGCTACCAGAAGCAGCCGTTTGAGGCCGTGTTCCGGTTCGACAAAGGGGAGGCGCCGCGAAATGAAGTGGTCGTGAGCTACGGCCGCAGTATCTATTCGCACTGCTTCCCGCCCCAGTCGGTGGAAGTATGGGCTGGCAACGATGAAAAATCGATGCACCTGATTCGGAAAATGGATGTGGAGCAACCGTCGAACTATGTGCCGGTAAAAGTCGATCGTGTAGCAATACCGTTGGATGGTGAGGAGTTTATTTTTTACAAGCTGATCGCGACCCCGCTTCCGAAGTTACCTGCGTGGTTTAGCAAGAAAGGGGAGAAGGGGTGGTTCTTTGTGGATGAGGTTTTCTTTTATTGAGAAAGGGAATTTTCCAGAATACGACGCCGGAGGCGTCGGAATTCCGGGGAGTGGAATGTGGTCCTTTCAGGACCGGGCGTTGGGTTCGCAAGATGTGGGCTGCTTGATATAGATCGATGTTCGCGATTTAACCTGCGGTACCAACCTTTTGGGCGGTTGATGTGTCTAACAGGCAAACCGATAAACCTATGAGATGGGCTGTTTTCATTTTGTGTGTTGCTTGCCTGGCGGCGTGTAGTGATGACGATGATGATTTTGATGCCTGTGATGTCGCCAATCCCGAAGAGCTGACCTGGTTTAAGGAGGCGACAGAATCGCTGAACCAAAGCGGGGAAATCTCGCAGTATATGTATTTTACGCAGGCCGAATATCAGGGCCAACGGGTTTACCTTCAGCGCAATTGTTGTCCATCTTGTAACTCCGTGATACTTGTTTTTGATTGTGCCGGAAACGAGCTTGGGTGGCTGGGAAGCGGTGAAGACGCTATCAAAACGGAAGACATCAAAAACGAATCGGTTGCGTGGAAATCAGATGGCAATGTGTGCGCTATTTGAATCAGAATGTGGTTGGCAGGTCGCCTGGTGATTGAGGCCACTAGTCCCATAGGTACCTCTCATCGTAAACGATTTTTTGCGCCTTCAGCAATTTGATTAGTTCCTCTTCGAACTTTTGCCTGTCGTGGTGCCACGCTTGATTCTTAATGTAGCGCGCCACACCGTCGCGGCGGTTACAGCTTACAGAGAACGCTGCGTAGCCGAGCTGCCAATAGAATTCGGGCATCTTATGCTTCGACTTCATCATAAATGATGATGATACTTTTATCTTCTTGACGACGGTAGCCAATGGCGTATTCTTTGACAGGGCGCACAAAATGTGAACATGATTGCGATAACCGCCCACGCACGGATCATGACACTCAAGCTTCAAACAGGTCGCCGCAATATACCGATACAGATCGTTCTCGATATCCGGACGAATAAGTGGCTTGCGATACTTTGTCGAGAACACAATGTGCACGACATTCCGGACCAGGGATTGCGACATAAGCTTTTAATTATGGACACAACTACGGAGTCGGCAAACGCGTCTGGGTTAATGCGCGCCGCGACTTAGTCAAGTTCATAAACCGAATTGAATCCGCCATGCACAAACGCCCTTTGTCAGCAAAATCCTAAACGGCGATGTCATGTTTTTCCGGGCGCGGTAAAGCGCTGACTGGTCTTTACATTCTCCAAGTCCTGCTGCCTCGTGAATAGGGCATTTGCAGTATCAACCTCATGCCTACCGGTCCTGCGTGCTGCTGCTTTTATGGTATCTACCACATGCCTACCGGTCCTGCGTGCTGTCTTTATGGTATCTACCACATGACTACCGGTCCTGAAAGGACCACATTCCACCACCCGGTGTTCCGACGCCTCCGGCGTCGTACTCCGGGTTTTAAAAACGGGAAACCGGCTCAGATTCTTTCAACAATGTACTTGAACCATGCCGTATAGCGCTCAGGTTCACGTATAAGATCGGCACGCAGCGTCGAGAGCTCGACGTATTTCCAATCTTCCACTTCATGCGGATTCGCCCGTGGTTCGCCATCGAATGTTGCCGTAAAAACATAGTCGAGCTCGTGTTCCGTGAGACCGTGGTCAAGCGCGGCGCGATAGGTGAACTTGAAAGCAAATGAAGGATGCACGTCGATGCCCATCTCATACAAGAGTCTGCGCTGGGCCGCGTCGTCGATCGATTCGGCCGGGGCAGGATGACTGCAGCAGGTGTTCGTCCAGAGGCCACCGCTGTGATACTTGGCTGCTGCCCGCTTTTGAAGAAGCAACTCCCCTTTAGAATTGAACACCAATACGGAGAAGGCTCGATGCAGCACACCCTTGCGATGGGCCTCCATCTTTTCCATGGTGCCAAGGGCATTGTCGTATTCATCAACCAAGATCACTTGTTCCATCAAGTCAGCCGCAATTGGAGTTTAACATATGCATGCCAGCAGTCGCACCTGGTGTTGTGCAAGGATGGTTATGCAGGTGCGCAGGAAGAGCTCAGACGACGTATCCCGGATCTTCCTGAACAGCGCCTGATAATAAGCATAAGCGACATAAACACCAAGTCGCGCGGCGGGCGGACTTTTGGCCCTCGTTCGAATACTTTGCTGTGGTCGCGCCGATGCTAGGTCGACAACACGTGGCGGCCAAAAAAGTTTTTTATTAGCCTCTCAAATAAATCATACTTTCGCTCATGATGTCGTCGCGGTTAAAGATAGGGAAAGATTGGTTTGCTGAACGGAAGTGGAAGCCGTTCCCGTTCCAGCTGGAAGCCTGGCAAACTTATCTCGACGGACATCATGGTCTTGTAAACGCCCCGACCGGAAGCGGCAAGACCTATTCGCTTATCGTTCCGATCTTACTGGAGTTCATGCGCGATCATCCTGGTGAACTTAAAGGCGATGGATTGCAAGCCATTTGGATTACACCGATCCGGGCACTTTCGAAAGAAATTGAACTTTCTGCGGGCCGGGCCATCGA
>DATHKA010000384.1:0-8435 GCA_035489615.1 Chryseolinea sp. | reverse complement strand
AAGAATTCTTAGCGAACCTTTGCTACCTTCGCCTACGTTCATGTGCAACCTGCTAACTCAACTCCCATGACCACCACCGCATTCAGAAAGCTGGCGCTCTCATTTCCCAACACCGAAGAAGCCCCGCATTTTGAAAGGAGCGCCTTCAAGGTGACCGGCAAACGTATCTTCGCCACGATGATGGAATCGGCTGCCAGCGTTAACATCGTGCTTACACCCGAAGCACAGCACGATTTCTGTGCGCTCGACGAACACATCTATCCCGTACCTAACAAATGGGGATTAAACGGTTGGACGACATTCGAAATCAAAAACGTCGACGGCGAAGTCATTCGACAGGCCTTGGCATCCGCTCATAGCGATGTGATGCAGCCCAAACCAAAAAGGAAGCGTTAAACCCATCAAGTCCTATGGTCGTAGCAATATTTTTTTACCTTTATGTACCCTCGTACCATTAATCTCGAAACCTGACATGAACAGGAGAATAGCCCTAAAACAGCTTGGCTTGATTACAGCAGGAGCTGCCTTGCTTCCGGCTTGCGCGAAGGAAGCGGCAAAGGCCACGTCCATTGCATTAAAGAACATACAGGTCAGCGGCGGTCAGGAGGTCGTGTTGGCTGAAATAGCCGAAACGTTGATTCCCGCAACGGATATCCCAGGCGCAAAGGCCATAAACCTGCAACAGTTCATTCTCCGCATGGTAGATGATTGTCAGTCGACCGAAGCTCAAAAGGATTTTGAAAAGGGTTTTGCTGAGTTTGAGCAAGCCGTCGATAAGAAGTACGGCGAGTCGTTCGCCGAGCTTTCTGCAGCCGATAAGAAGGCGTTCCTTACTGAGCTCGACAAGACGGCGAAAGCTGAGCGCGAAAAAGAAGATCTGAGTCCGCTGTCAAAATTCTATTCGACGACCAGGCGGTATGCAATACAGGGATTTACTTCATCGGAATATGTACTTACGAATGTGTTGCCCTACAATATGATTCCGGGCAAATTCATAGGCTGCGTGCCCATCACAGATAAGAACGACATCAAAACGGTAATCGGATGAACTTTCAGGGAAGCGAAAAAACGAATACATACGAGGCGATCGTCATTGGTTCAGGAATCAGTGGCGGATGGGCGGCGAAGGAATTGGGCGATAAGGGCGTGAAGACGCTCGTGCTTGAACGTGGTCGCAACGTAGAGCACCTCAAAGATTACCCAACCACGAATATGAAACCGTGGGAATTTGAGCACCGCGGGCAGATGCCGGAAGAAGTTGTGAAGGCCAATCCGGTCGTAAGTAAATGCTATGCATTTCGCGAGGACGCAGCGCATTTTTTTGTGAAAGACAACGATCATCCTTATATACAGGAAAAGCCTTTCGATTGGATTCGTGGATACCAGGTAGGCGGTAAGTCGTTGCTTTGGGCGCGACAGACGCAGCGTTGGAGCGACTTCGATTTCACGGGTCCCACGCGCGATGGGTTTGCTGTTGACTGGCCCATCCGTTATGAAGACCTTGCACCATGGTATAGCCACGTTGAGAAGTTCGCTGGTATATCGGGAAATCGCGATGGCCTCGCGGAACTTCCCGATGGCGAGTTTTTGCCGCCGCATGAGATGACGTGCGTAGAAAAGTTCTTCCAGGACAAGGTAGCCGATCAGTATAAGGATCGTCACGTCATTATTGGCCGGGCGGCGCACATCACGGAAGCACAGCCTATCCATCAACAACAAGGAAGGGCAACTTGTCAATCTCGCAATCTATGTCAGCGGGGTTGTCCCTTCGGTGGTTACTTCAGCAGCAATGCGTCTACCATACCCTGGGCATTGCGCAGTGGCAATGTGACGCTACGTCCTGACTCGGTCGTGCATTCCATCATCTACGATGAGAAGAAGGGCAAGGCAACAGGTGTTCGCGTCATCGATGCAAACACGAAGGAAGCGGTAGAGTACTATGCCGATCTGATCTTTCTTAACGCGGCTGCTTTGAATAGTAATTTGATTCTGCTGAACTCCACTTCGTCGCGATTTCCGAATGGATTGGGTAACGATAGCGGCGTCCTCGGCAAGTACGTTGCTTTCCACAATTACCGGGCACGGATATCGGCGCAATACGAAGGACTACTGGAGTCAACTAAATACGGGAATCGTCCCAATGGCTGCTACATTCCGCGTTTCCGAAATGTGCGTAAGCAGGAGACAGACTTTCTTCGTGGCTACGCGGCAGGCTTCAGCGGGTTCCGTCACGTGGAAAGCAACCGCGATGGCGTAGGCGAAGATCTCAAAGCCAATCTCCTCAAGCCAACGCTTGGTATATGGGGCGTGGGTTCGCATATGATGGGGGAGACCATTCCGAAAGAAACGAACTTCGTGTCGCTGAGCAAAGATCAGAAAGATGCTTGGGGCATGCCGCTTTTACAAGTCAATGTCGACTATGATGACAACGACGAGAAGATGACGAAAGACTTCATTGAACAGTTCACGGAGATGTACGAGAGGGCAGGCTTCACCAATATTCAAACGAGCGACTCCAAGGCGGCACCAGGCCTCGACATTCACGAGATGGGCGGCGTGCGCATGGGCAAGGACCCGAAGACATCGATGCTGAACAAATGGCATCAGTTGCATGCTTGCAAGAATGTGTTCGTGACGGACGGTTCGAGCATGACCTCCACCAGCACGCAAAATCCGTCGCTTACTTATATGGCCTTTGCTGCGAGGGCGGTTGACCATGCGGTGAAGGAAAAGAAGAACGGCAACGTTTAATTATCCTGCTCCTTCACAGAAAACTCCTTAAGGCGTCGCCATGACGCTATATTGTACAATGGCATCAGGCCCCGCCAACCGGGCCCAAAACCTGGGCACCCGCCCTGGTTTTAATTGTCCATTGTCCATTGTCAATTTTCAATTCGGATTCTACCGCCTAATAACACGTTTTTTCTTACATCCGCGTTAACTCAGCAGTATCGCCTTGGCTAATCCAGGGTTTATTTCCGACTTTCGAGGTTTATACCACCGTGGAGCGCTTTCTAACATACTTTTTGGCCCTCCTGCTGCTGCCCGCTGCCCAATCATTTGGCCAGCGTCCGGCCAGTGCCAGCACGTTCGCGAGTTTTCCCGATAGTGTAAAATCCGTGCTCGACAAAACGCGGAATGCGGACGCCATGCGCGTAGCGGCCGATTTTTCTGCTGCCTGGGGCTCTTTGACGGCAGATCAACAGCAAACGGTTCGTGGCCAATTGTGGACGATGCGCAAGAAAAAGCTTTCCGTACGCCCGGTCATTACGGCCTATCTGGGCGCTGTTTCGGCTGGACGCAGTGAGGGACAAAAGCTTCGCTCATTTCTGACTGTAACCGACAAAACGCTTGAAAACGAGCCTCCTGCCATTATTGCCAACTTCTTCGAAATAAGCCGCACCTTATTTGCCCGTCACGCACTGCACTATGAAAAGGCATTCCGGCTTTATGCAGGCAGCGGCGATTTCACATTCGACTATGTTGTACCGGCCCAACCGTTCGACTTGAATGAACCTTCTCCGACGGCATCTGCCGACGATCAAAATTACAGCGAGTCACAGCCGATCGATGCCGATCAGCCGATTGATACGTCATACCAAGTAGCTCCACCGTTGTGGATGACACCTCCACCGCAGCCAATCGCCGAAGGACCGGTTGTGCGCTTCCCCCGCGTAACGCTCACGTTGGTGACGCCTTATGATTCCGTATTCCTGCGCGATGCGAAGGGTGCAGTCTCTGCAAGGAGCAGCCTGTTTATTGGTGAAGAGGGGGTGTTTGACTGGACGTCTGCCGGGCTCGGCCCCGAGGTGGTGCGATGCGATCTGGTAGCGTACAACTTCGGCATCAAGAAACCGGAAGTGAAGGCTGATCTTGCCAAGCTGAGCTATTCTGGTAAAACACCCGGAGTGATCCCCGGAACGTTCGAATACCGTTCAATGGCACGTCGCGACTCCGCACTCGTCACGTATCCCCGCTTCAAGTCGTTTCAGAATGACCTGGCTATTCAGGGCATTGCCGATCAGAACGTCAGGTATAAAGGCGGTTTCTCGCTCTTTGGAGCCAAAATTGGCAGTACCAATGTAACCGGCGACCCCGCGACGATTGAGATATATCACAACGGACAGAAGAGACTCATCGCCAGGTCCACAGGCTTCCAGTTTCTTGACTCCACGATCGTAGCCACGCGGTCAAGTGTAAACATTCCAGTCGACGACGACTCCATTACACACCCGGCTGTGCGTTTCAAATACTATTTTGGAAAGGACAGTTTGCAGAAGGTCGTCCTGCAAAAGGATAAAGGTCTCATGAAACACACGCCTTACACGGCAACGTTCTTCAATGTCGATTTGGCGGCCGACGTTATTCGATGGGATCTGTTCTCAGATAGTCTCGACATGCAGATCGACGGAGGTAGAAATACGATACCGCTCATTGTCGAGTCGTTCGATTTCTACGACGCGGAAGACTATCGCCTGCTCAGCGGTAAAGGCTTTAAGTTTCATCCGTTAGCCCTTGCTGCCAATTATGCGCTGCGCAATAACATTCGTGATTTTTATAGCGGCGATCTGGCGCAATTTGGCAAGCAGGATCCCCGGGAAGTGAAGATGGCCGTCGAATTCCTCGCCGAAAAGGGATTGGTTGATTATTCCCCACAGACCGACCTGATCCACATTAAGGATCGTGCGATATCGATGTACAAGTCCTTCAAGGGCGACGCAGATTACGATAACCTGAAAATCCATTCCGTGATCGACAGCTTGCCGAATGCGACCGTGAATTTTAATAAACACTATATGCTTGTTCGCGGTGTGGAGGAATTCAAAGTGAGCGACTCGCTTAACGTGCGCATCCAGCCAGACAGTGGTATCATTAAGTTGCTTAAGAACCGTGACTTCGAGTTTGATGGAACGATCACAGCCGGAAACTTTGAAATCAGTGGAAAAGGTTTCCGGATGAATTACGACAGCTTCCTCATCAAGTTATCGCTCATTGATTCGATCAACTTTTACGTTACAGAAACCAACGCCCGCGGACAGTCCCTGCGGCGCAAAGTGAACAACTCGATGGTGCCCAGTGATTCTGCCGGCGTTAGTGCCGGTGGGCTGAAGGCCGGACAATCGGGTATGTTATACATCAGTAAAGCCAACAATAAGTCGGGTAAGGCCAAGACCGGGCAGTTTCCGCGACTCGACGCCTCTTCGGGAGGTGTGATCTACTTCGATCGCCCCGAAGTGCTGGGGGGCGTGTACGATCGTTCTATTTACTTCAAGGCCGATCCGTTTGCGATGGATAGTCTGAACAATACCGATAAAGCTTCTGTCAGCCTCGGGGGGACGTTCAACTCGAGCAAGATGTTCCCAACCTTCCAGGAAAAGCTGAAGACCCAGCCCGACAAATCACTAGGGTTCGATCACACGATTCCCCACAGCGGCTACAAATTATATGATGGCAATGCGAAAATGACTGGTGAGATCTCCATGAACAGCCGCGGCCTGCGCGGCAATGGAACCATTAGTTACCTCGCGGCGTCTGTTACTGCCAATGATATGGTGTTCTATCCCGATTCTGTTCTGGCTACAGGATTGGAGGCAGGCATTACCGCGAAGCAGATAGGAGGCATTACCTTCCCTGATGCGACCCTTACCGACTTTGAGATGAAATGGTATCCGAAGAAGGATCAGATGAAGATCAAGAACGTGAAGTCCCCATTCAATTTTTACGAAGGCACAGCACAAATGCAGGGAACCGTAACCGTTTCGAAAGACGGCGTTGGAGGTGCGGGTAAACTGGAGACTCGTGGCACCGAATTGATATCTCGCTACATGCGTTTCAATACGAACGATTTTGAAGCAGCACACGCGCGCCTTAAAGTAAAGAGCGACGATCCGGACAAACCGCTGCTGCAGGGTACGAACGTGAAGATCAAGTTTAACCTGGAGCAGAATTACGCAGATATAAGTCCGGAGGTAGCCGGCGTGGCGGCAACCACATTTCCCTTCGCGCAATTCAAAACCAGTATTCCGGAAATGCGCTGGGATTTGAACGAACAGAAGATCACGATGAAACGCGATCTGGATGTACCGCTGGAAGATTCTTATTTCTATACCACGCGCAAGGAACTGGATTCACTGCATTTCAACGCAGAAAGCGCTGAATACGATTTGAAGACGCAGGAGTTAAAAGTGAAAGGCATTCCCTATATCATTGTAGCAGATGCCAAGATAACTCCTGAGAACAACGAGGTGCTCATCCTCGAAAACGCCAAGATTGGCACGCTTAAGAATACAACCATAATCCTCGATACGCTGAATGGTTATCACCGGCTTACGAACGGCGTGGTCGATATTATCTCGCGCAAGGAATTCACCGGACATGCTACGTACCAGTATGTGAACTTCCTCAACGACACTTTTGCGATCAAGATGACCGACTTCAGGCTTGAGCCGATCTCGGATGACGAGCAGACCCGCCGCTCGTCGAAGAGGACAAGCTCGGCAGCAAAGATGCAGACCGTTGCCACGGGGTCGGTGGCGCCTGAGGCCAACCTGGTACTTGGGGCAAGCATGTTTTACAAGGGCGACATGATTATGTATGCGACGCGTCCCGCCTTACAACTGGATGGCTACATTAAACTGGACATCAAGAACATCAAGGACTATAACACCTGGATCAAGTATGACCAGACAGGGGATGAAACCGACGTCGTTGTTGACTACAATAATGCCATTTCAGAGGAAGGTCAGAAGCTGAGCGCAGGCTTGCACGTGAACGGCAACGACAACACGCTGTACATTACCTTCATGAGCCCCAAGAAGTCGGACGACGATGAGGACTTTTTTGTGCCCAACGGCAAACTCCTGTACGACACCGCCACACATGAATTCAAGATCGAAGACATGGAGAAGGCGGCCGGTAACAAACTTTCCGGTCAACTGTTCGCATACAAAGACGAAACCAGGCAAGTTCGGTTTGAAGGCCCTATCAACCTCTTCCAGGGATCGAAGGACTTCAATGTAACGGCGTCGGCATTGGGTCAGGGCAACCTCGAAACCAATGAAATCCGGATGAACTCCTTCATGATGATGGAGAACTCCGTTCCCTTACCGGCTTACGAAATCATGGCGAAGCAAATTGCCGAAGTGATCAAGATAGAGGGTGCTGACGAAGGCCTGGGCGATCAAACGGAACTGCTCTACAAGATTGCTGACTTCCTCGGGGAGAAGGCGGTGAAAGAGTTTGAACAGAAGAGCCTTCAGGGATACGTTTCATTGGGTACCTATCCGCAGTTTGCCAAGCCGATCGTGTTCTCAAATGTAAATTTGAAGTATTCCGAAAAGCACAAGGCCTTTTTTAGCGAAGGAAAACTAGGGGTATCAAACATTTTACGCACCGATATCAACGGAGCTTTTGAAGGATTCATGGAAGTAAAGAAGAGCGAGGATGGTGTGCCCGTTTTCCACGTGTTTATCAAGGCTTCGCCAGAGGCGTGGTACTATTTCGGACTCGAAGACAACCGACTGCTGGTGCAGTCATCAAACAGCGACTTCAATGCGATCGTTGCCAAGAAGACTAACGCCGGTAAATCGAAGATAGGTGAAATCGCTTTCGTACCCGGCAGCGACGAAGAGACACTGGCCTTTATCAATCGCTTCCGCAGGGATTATTTTGACAACGATGTTCCGTACTCTTTAAGCGAACCTTCTTCGATCATCAAGAAGGCGGATACGCAGGAGAAGAAGAAGACGGAGGACGATGGGTTTTAATTCATTTTGAAGACCTACCTCTGCCGTGGCGGTAAGCCCTCCAATTACTAATTACTGATTATTCATTATTAATTCATTGTTTGTTTCTTCTCTTCATTACGTCCCTCCACGTAGTAAGGATGATCTTATTTTCGGTGATAAACTTCTTAAAAGCCGGATCCGTCATGGCTAGCAGGTCGGCCTTTCGGGTGAGGCCTGAGGAAGAGATTTCGGCGAATTTAGGAGAGGGTTCGGTACAGTGCATGATCACCATGGTGAGTCCGGGTTTTAAGGCCCTAATGGACGCGATGTAGTTGGCCGTCGCCTCTTTTCTCAGCGCAGCTTCGTCGTAGTGCGTTTTAAACTTTTCGTATTTCCACCCATAGCTGACATTGTGAAGGTCGTCGAGGACAGGCAGCCCGGCGTCCCACAACGTTTTGCCCAGGGCCGTCATTTGCTTGCCAAAAGCCTCAGCCTGAGGGTTGCCATCGCGCTTTAATTCTTCTACGATGGCCGTATTGTGTCCACCGGGTATCATGACCGGGATCTTGTTCTCTATGCCGAGCCGAACGTATTGGCGGATATAGTCCGGCGATCCGAAAAGCGTGCCCATGTGCGAATCAAGATGTGTTGGATCGAAGCCCATACCCCGGGCGCGTTCGAGTTGTGCCTTTATTTCGTTGTATACTT
>DATHKA010000383.1:0-13489 GCA_035489615.1 Chryseolinea sp. | reverse complement strand
ATGTTGCGTGCTTTAGTAATATCGGGCTGCCGCTGTTTTGGATCGTCCTGAGGAAGTGGCTTATAAATGACCTTTTGCTTCGTGCCTGTGAGCTTCACGATCTCTTCGGCAAAGTCTCCGATGGTTATTTCATTGGGGTTTCCGATGTTCATCGGCAGGTGGTAATCAGACAAGAGAAGTCGGTATATACCCTCAATTTCGTCGTCGACGTAGCAGAAAGAACGGGTCTGCGAACCATTCCCAAACACGGTCAGGTCTTCGCCACGCAACGCCTGTCCAATGAAAGCCGGCAGTACGCGGCCGTCATTCAAACGCATGCGGGGGCCATAGGTGTTAAAGATTCTGACAATGCGTGTATCCAGTCCGTGATAAGTATGATAGGCCATAGTTATGGCTTCCTGAAAACGCTTGGCTTCATCGTACACGCCGCGCGGACCAACCGCGTTTACGTTTCCGTAATATTCTTCCACCTGCGGATGAACAAGCGGATCCCCATAGACTTCCGAGGTAGAGGCTACCAGGATACGGGACTTCTTGGCTCTCGCGAGACCCAACAGGTTGTGCGTGCCGAGCGAGCTTACCTTCAGAGTTTGAATCGGGATTTTCAGGTAGTCGATCGGGCTGGCCGGAGATGCGAAATGCAGGATATAATGCAATTCTCCGGGAATGTGGACGTACGTGGAAACATCCTGGTGATAAAATTCGAAGTCAGGAAGCTTGAAGAGATGTTCAATGTTACGCAGGTCTCCGGTGATCAGGTTGTCCATTGCGATAACGTGAAATCCCTCTTTGATAAATCGGTCGCATAGGTGCGAACCGAGAAATCCTGCGCCGCCGGAAATGAGCACGCGTTGCTTAGCCATTAATTGCCTCCCTTCCGATACTGTGATAGACAAATCCGATTTCTTTCATCAGATTGAGATCGTAAAGATTTCTTCCGTCGAAAATAGCTCTTCCTTTCAGGATCAAACTAAGCTTTTCAAAATCGGGGGTTCTGAATTCAGGCCATTCCGTTGCGATAAAAATTGCATCGGCGTCCTTAGCAGCTTCATAAGGATTCTGACAATACTCGATCTTGTTTCCAAATACCCTGCGAACATTCTCCATAGCCTCCGGATCGTGAGCCTTAATCCTCGCTCCTTCACGAAGCAGTTCTTCAATGTTAGTTAGTGCCGGTGCCTCTCGTATGTCGTCGGTATGTGGTTTGAATGCCAATCCCCAGACAGCGATGGTCTTCCCTTTCAGTTCACCGTTGAAATGCTTTTTGATCTTTGGAAGCAAATGGAGCTTTTGCGATTTGTTAACCTCCATTACGGCATTCAATATTCTGAACTCATATTTGGCGTCGGATGCGGACTTGGCAAGGGCCTGAACGTCTTTAGGAAAGCAACTTCCTCCATATCCGATACCCGGGAAGAGAAAACGCTTCCCGATGCGGTTGTCAGTGCCTACACCCTTTCTCACGGCATCTACATCGGCCCCTAATAGTTCGCAAAGAATAGCGATTTCATTCATAAAGGTGATCTTCATCGCCAAAAATGAATTAGCCGCGTACTTTGTGAGCTCAGCAGAGCGCTCGTCCATGAAGATGAGGGGATTGCCTTGTCGCAGGAACGGGCTGTAAAGCGTTTCCATCACGCGCTTGGCCTTCGGAGAAGTTGTTCCCAATACAATACGGTCCGGCTTCATGAAGTCTTCAACAGCAACTCCCTCTCTAAGAAATTCAGGATTGGAGACGATGTCAAATTCGACCTTTGCATTCCTGGCAACACGATCCCTGACCTTCTCGGCCGTACCAACGGGCACCGTACTCTTGTCTATTATGACCGTATACGATTTGAGCAGGGGGCCAAGTTCATCAGCAACGTTTAGAATGTACTTAAGATCCGCCGATCCGTCCTCGCCCGGAGGAGTCGGCAGTGCAAGGAAGATTATTTTTGCATCCTTGATCCCCTCCTCCAGGTTTGTTGTGAAATGTAATCTGTCTTGTTTGATGTTACGATCGAAAAGAAGCTCAAGCCCGGGTTCATAGATCGTTATAACGCCGCTTTGAAGCTTTTTTACCTTGTCGTGATCAATGTCTACACAGGTCACTGTATTTCCTGTCTCGGCGAAGCAAGTTCCTGTAACCAAGCCGACATATCCTGTACCTACTACCGCTATTCTCATGTTTTGATGGTGCAACTATTTGTACAAGTGTGCTAATTTTTTTCAAAGCCAAATAAACACCAAAGTAAGCGCACCTTAATAAAAAATGTGGCATTTGAGGGCATTCCGCAGGAGCGCGTTGACCCCTAACACTCGTTTGTTAGTTACCTTGAAACCCACTAAATTTGTATTCGTATCTGTTCAAAAGTGTGCTACAAATGAGTGTTCAAACGTCGGCGAAGGCAATGGGTGAAATCATGATTCGAGATATGGTGCGGGAGTTCGGGGCGCGCGCGATCCGTCCATTTATGATGGAGTGGGATGAGAATCAGCAGTTTCCATCGGACTTTTTTCAAAAGCTTGGTGAGCTGGGCTTAATGGGTGTACTGGTTCCTGAGCAATATGGCGGCTCGGGACTGGGATATCGGGAATACATCACGGCACTTGTGGAGCTTTCTAAGATCGACGGATCGGTTGGACTTTCGGTTGCCGCACACAACTCCTTGTGCAGCAATCATATCCTGCAATTTGGCAGCGCTGCACAGAAGGAGCGATACCTTCCGCGACTGGCATCAGGGGCATGTCTTGGCGCATGGGGCCTCACGGAACCTAACACAGGGTCGGATTCAGGAAACATGCAGACCACGGCCGTGCGGCAGGGTGATGTTTACCTTCTCAATGGCTCAAAGAATTTTATTACTCACGGCAAATCTGCGGAAATCGCGGTTGTTCTGGCGCGCACAGGCGAGCCCAGGGATTCTCATGGAATGAGCGCTTTTGTGGTGGAACGTGGTACCCCAGGGTTTCATGCCGGAAAGAAGGAGAACAAGTTGGGTATGCGCGCCTCCGAAACGGCGGAGATGTTTTTTACTGAATGTCGCATCGATGCCGGGCAGCGGCTTGGCAATGAGGGAGAGGGATTCATACAGGCCATGAAAATTCTGGATGGTGGCCGGATATCGATTGCAGCCCTGAGTTTGGGGATTGCTACTGGTGCCTATGAGGCCGCGCTCAAATATTCGAAAGAACGACACCAGTTTAACCAGCCTATTGCGAATTTTCAGGGCATTTCGTTTAAGTTGGCCGACATGGCGACACACGTCGAGGCCGCTTCCCTGCTTACGTATCGGGCTGGTGACTTAAAAGACAGGGGGCAGGACGTTACGCGGGAATCCGCTATGGCCAAACTCTATGCGTCTGAGGTGGCTGTTGAAACGGCAAATGAATGCGTGCAGATTTTTGGGGGATACGGCTATACAAAGGACTTTCCCGCTGAAAAGTACTATCGCGATGCCAAGCTTTGCACTATCGGGGAGGGGACTTCTGAAATTCAGAAACTGGTTATTTCCAGGTCAATTTTGAAGTAGCTTCTTGTTGCGCCACAAGTTTTTACTATATTTGCAGCCCTAAGTTCAGAATATGCTTATTGTTAACGTTAAAGAAAACGAATCCATTGACAAGGCCCTGAAGCGCTTCAAGAAGAAGTTTGAGAAGACGGGCGTGTTGAAAGAGTTGCGTTCGCGCACATCATTTACCAAGCCTTCGATAGCCCGTAGAGCTGAGATTATCCGTGCTGCTTATCGCGAGCAGATGCGCTTACTAGAAACCAAGATTTAAGGAATACCTGGTAATCTGTCGTTTTTGTTGACAACTCGTCGAGTTATCAACAATTAGCGGTCAATTTATCCATATGTCCCCTTTCGTTTTTCCGAAAGGGGACATTTTTTTTTACCTTAGGCTCAGATCACAGGTATTTGTTGACGCGCTATGACTGAGACTTTTTTTAAGTACCTACAATTCGAAAAAAGGCTTAGCAGAAACACACTTTCCGCATACAAGAACGACATCAGTCAGTTCACCGCGTTCCTTAATGAGACGTATGAAATAACGAGCCCCGCCGACGCGAGCTATCCCATGATCCGTTCGTGGATAATCAAACTTACTGAGGACGGCATTCAGCCCATATCCATAAATCGCAAAATCGCGGCACTGCGCGCGCTTTATAAATTCCTGCGCATCCAGGGTATCCTGTCGGTCGACCCATCGACCAAAATCTCTGTTCTGAAATCTTCCAGGCGACTTCCTTCCTTCGTCAGGGAAACAGAGGTGGGACTGCTACTCGATAACCAACCTTTTGAAGACAATTTCGAAGGTGCGAGAGATAAACTCATCATCGAATTGTTCTACGGTACGGGTATGCGGCTTTCGGAACTCCTCGGGTTGAAAGAACACTCGTTCAACCTCAATGAGCGCACAGTAAAAGTGTTGGGTAAGCGAAACAAGGAACGTATCATTCCATTTGGTACGAACCTCCTGCCCCTGATCCAGGATTATTTGTCAAAGCGCAGTGTGATTGTCTCGTCCTCGGCCAATGAAACATTCTTCGTCTCGGCGGGCGGCGGGCCATGCTACCCAATGCTGGTGTACCGGCTGGTGCGACGGAATATGGCCGCCACAAGTAGCGAGCGGAAAAGTCCCCACGTTTTGCGACATACTTACGCTACACACTTGCTCGATCGCGGCGCCGAAATAAACGCCGTAAAGGACCTTCTGGGCCACAGCAGCCTTGCCGCAACCCAGGTTTATACACACAATTCGTTGGAGAAGATAAAAAAGACCTTCAATCAGGCCCATCCTAAGGCATAATTTCAATATAGGCCTATGACAATTAAACTTTTAGTTACGGCAGCGGTCGCCGGGAAAATGGCCGATAATTTATTGTTTCAACACTTAAATTTTTGACGTATGAAGTTGCAAGTTCATTCCATCCATTTCGATGCAGACATTAAGCTTATCAATTTTATTCAAAGGAAGCTCGACAAGTTGGAGACATTTTACGATCGAATGGTGGACGGAGAGGTCTTTTTAAGGATTAACAATGAAGGCAAAGAAAACAAGACAGTTGAAATTAAGCTTCGGGTACCAGGAAACAACCTGTTCGCCGTGGAAAAGGCACGGACTTTTGAAGAAGCTACTGACCTTGCCGCAGATGCACTTCGCGCACAATTGGCAAAATTTAAAGACAAAGCGGCCTAACCTGGCTAGAATTAAGCAAGATGGGGCCGAAAAGGCCCTATTTTACTTTGAAAGCATTGGTATTCAGTAACATGCCGTTGATGCGATGATAATAATCACACACCCACTAGACTGTTATCATTTGGGGGTTACTTCGGCGGGGGTAATTTTAACTTAGAGACAGTTACAGATGAGTGAAGATCATGCCCAAAATGCAGCGCAAATAAATATTTCAGACTAATTTGGAGTACCGGCGATGGACAAACATTCCGGGAACCGCCACAAACAAAAACAACTAGACCATGTATTTATTTTGTAATCTCCGTAGGCCTGCCTTCACTTTTCTCGTATTGCTCCTACTGTTGACTGCCTGCGGTGGACACAGAAATCTTGTGTATTTCAGCGACATGTCAGCAACTGACCCTGCTGCGCCCATTAAGAACTTCGCTTCCCCCAGGATACAGCCAGACGACATATTGACCATTACCGTGTCGAGCCTGAGTCCCGAGTCAAATGTGCTGTTCAACAATGTACTGTTGCCCTCGAATGGAAATACCGGAAGCCTCGCAGAAAAGATCAATGAAGGATACCTGGTTGACAAAAACGGCGCGATCAATTTTCCGGTCATCGGAAAAATCACGTTGGGTGGATTGACAAAGGAAGAAGCGACCGAAAAAATGACGGACTTGATTAAGGCTCAGGTAAAGAATCCGATTGTCAATGTGAGGTTTAAGAATTTTAAAGTGACCGTAATCGGCGAAGTCGCCAAGCCGGCCTCTTTTACTATCGAAACAGAAAAAATTAACGTTCTCGAGGCCTTGGGCCTTGCGGGTGATATGACCGTGTATGGACGCCGTGAAAATGTGCTTATCATTCGTGAAAAAGACGGCGTTCGAACGACCAGCCGGTTAAATCTGAATAACAAGGCGGTCCTGACCTCTCCGTATTACTATCTGCAGCAAAATGATATTGTATACGTTGAACCGGAAAACAAAGTGAAGACGGCAGATACAGCGCCTGGCAATCGCTACATTCAAATCTGGAGCGCCCTTATTACAACTGCTGGTTTTGTAATTATCAGCATATATAACTAAAGAAGAACAACCAACTAAACATTACATCATGAGTCTGAGGGAAAAGTTAGGAGCGCAACGTGAAGACTACATTGACCTTCGCCAAGTTGTTTCCAAGTATACCAAGTATTGGTATGTCTTTGTGCTAAGCCTTGTTGTGTGCGCGGGACTTGCGTACGCTTATCTATATCTTGCCACACCTCAATACAAAATCACCAGCACGATTCTTTTAAAGAATGAAGAGGCCGATAATAATACATTTGGCAGCAATACGGCGATGGGTGAGTTGAACTTCTTTACCACCAAGCAGCGTATTGATAACGAGATCGAGGTCTTGCGCGCCAATAGCCTCATGCAGCGTGCATTCCAGGAATTGGGATTGAATGCTACCTATTACGTCAATGGTCAGTTCATTAAGAAGGAGATTTATGGCTCAGAGCTGCCCATCAGGCTCAGCATTACCAAGTTGCATCCTACCGCATTTGATAAGTTGATTACGATAACCCGTAAAACGTCAACAACATTTGAACTGCGCGACAATGACGGAGATGTCACCACGCACAAGTTTGGAGAAGAAGTGAGCAAGCCGTATGGAATCTTTACCGTTATAGCAGCACCCGACAATCGCACGTCAGAACCCCTTCATATTCTATTCCACGACATTCGTAAAATTGCTGCGGAATATAGCAGGAACCTGAAGGTTGACGCTGTCAACAAAAAGGCAAGCGTTATTTCCATCACGCTGATCGATTCCGTGCCCCAGAAGGGCAAGGATATTATCAACAAACTTCTCGAACTTTATCGCGACGAAGCGCTGGAGGATCGAAATCTGGTAGCGAAAACCACTATACAATTTATTGATGAGCGCCTTCGTTTTCTGACCTCTGAAATTTCGGACGTCGAAAAAAATGTTGAGCAGTTCAAGGCCGCCAACGAGGTTACCGATGTGGCATCCAACGCCGATCAGTATCTCGCGCAGGCAACCGAATCCAATCGCCAGCTTTCGGAGCTGGACATTCAGATTGACGTATTGGAATCAATCGAAACCTATATCAACAGTCAATCAGGCAAGTTGGAAATGGTGCCCAGCAATCTGACGATACAAGACCCCACCCTCGCGCAGCTAATCACCAAGTTCAACGAATTGCAGCTTGAGCGCGAGCGGATGTTAAGAACGACTCTGCCGAGCAACCCACTGGTACAGGATTTGAATGACCAGCTTTCGAGCCTTCAACTCAATATTCTTGAGAATCTTCACAATATCAAGAGGGGATTGGAGATTGCTCGGAAGAGACAGCAATCAACGTCGGGTAGATTCAGGTCGCAGATTCAGAAGGTTCCTTCAATTGAACGAAACTTGTTAGAGATTAATCGTCAGCAGGGTATAAAGGGAAATCTTTATTTGTATTTGTTGCAAAAGCGTGAAGAATCCGCCCTGGCTTTGGAAGTTACCGTTCCGAAAACCAGGATGCTGGATCCTGCTATTGAGCTTGACAAGCCCGTGAGTCCGAAGCCAACACTCGTATATCTGATGGCCGCGATATTGGGGCTGGGCATTCCGTTCTCGGGAGTTTATCTCAAGGGTATGCTCAATAATAAGATCGATGGTAAGCGCGACGTACGTCAGCTTACGGAGACGCCGATCCTTGGAGAAATTTCTCACAACAATACCGGGCGCAGCCTCATTGTCACGGAAGACACGGGCAGTTCAATTGCTGAGTTGTTCAGACTTATCCGATCGAACCTTCAGTTTGCGACAGCCGGCAAGGAAAACAAGGTGGTAATGATTACTTCGAGCGTCAGTGGCGAAGGAAAGACTTTCTTTAGTATCAACCTGGCAGCCAGTCTTACGCTGGTGGGTAAGAAGGTGGCGTTGCTGGAGCTGGATCTCAGAATGCCAAGTCTGGCCAAGCAATTGGGCAGAGCGCCAGGTTTGGGAATTTCGGACTATCTCGCCGGAGCGAAGAAAATTTCCATCGAAGACATTATCAGGCCGCACAACGGTGTGCCTGGACTTTATGTAGCAAGCGCAGGATCTCTTCCTCCAAACCCGGCGGAACTTATGACGTCACCAAATCTTGCCTACCTGATCAATTCCCTTAAGGTGAGTTTTGATTATGTGATCATCGACACGGCGCCGATAGGCAAGGTAGCCGATGCCTTCAGCCTTGGTTCCATTATCGACTCCACCGTGTACCTGGTACGGTCGAACTACACATCGAAGGCAAACATCGAGCTGGTAGACGACATATACGAAAATAAGAAGCTGCCCCATCCTATGATCGTTGTGAACGATGTTCATCAGGACTC
The DNA here is from genome assembly GCA_035489615.1 of Chryseolinea sp. Lineage (GTDB taxonomy): Bacteria > Bacteroidota > Bacteroidia > Cytophagales > Cyclobacteriaceae > Chryseolinea. Next base: position 4,943 of record DATHKA010000383.1, on the reverse strand, counting down.
CAAACAACAATACGGGTACGGTTACAGCTACAGCTCCCAAAAGAAAAAGAAAAAGGATACGAAGGAGTTTACCATCAGCTAATCCTCTTACATAAAATTTGCAGCATATTCCGTGTGAAACGTTCGGACAGTTGGCGCGTGTTTTGACAATCGTGGTCAGTTGCTTAATGTTGCCGAATGAATCTAACTAAACGTAGCTACTATTCATGTCGACCGCTGGCCGATTGATATCGGGCAGCGCTGCGGCCTGGTCGAGAATCATAATCACCGTGATCTCGCAGGTTGTACTGGTGCCTATATACCTCACCTATTGGACGCCCGAGATGTATGGTGTATGGATTGCCGTTCAATCCCTCGTCATCATGCTCACTTTGCTCGATCTCGGCCACCACACTTACGTAGGCTTTGAGCTATTCCGTTTCGCGCGACACGACATGGTGAAGTTTTGCAAATACCTTTGGTCTGCATTGCTGGTCGGTTTACTTGTTGCCGTATTTGAATTGCTCGTGATACAGTTGCTCGTGCGCCTGGCAGTTCTTCCATTCCTGGTGGGTGAATCTGAAAGCATGGATGGCGAACTTGCGAGCCAGGCGGGGAATGTGCTCATGTTAGCTGGGGTAAATTGGGTGGCCACCTCGGCTATCAGTGGTTTCTTCGTACGTGCCCTGGAGGCCTTTGGACATCATGCACGACTCGCGTGGTGGGGAGTGTTTCATTTGATCATAGCCAATACGCTACCTGCGGTCGCTGTGGTAATGGGAGCAGATTTGCTCGGTGCAGGAATCGTAATGACGCTCGGCGCCATCGTCTGTTACATCCCGATTTACTACGACATGTTTCGACTCCTCAAGCGGGAACGGATAGCTTTCATTAAGCCTTCATGGAAACTTGGATTCAATAACTTTCTAAGGTCTACCGGCGTGTCCGGCAAATTGATACTGGAAAATCTGCGCCAACAGGGCGTGCGGTTGGTATTGGCGCCCATCTCTGGTGCGGTTGCCCTGGCAGCATTTTCTACCATGCGCACCGGCGCGAATGTCGCCCTCCAAGGACTAAGCTCCATCACCAGCCCTCTTATGCCTGATCTCATGCGCTTTCTGCATCAACGCGATCAGATTCGCAGCGAAGCCGGATTCGCAACAATTTGGGTGGTAGTGGCAGGACTTATCTCCCCTGCGGTAATCGTAGTACAGGCGCTTGCCCCTCCGTTGTTTGAGCTTTGGACCAAAAACAGGATTGTTTTTGATCCGTTGCTTTTCTCGACACTTTCGCTTTCGGTGCTCATCTATGCCGTTGCGCAACCGGCCATCGCTGTGGTTGTCGGAAATAACCTGATGAGGCCGCAACTCATCCTTTCTGGCCTTTCTGCTGCAATCGTCGTCTTGCTCGTCGTGATCCTGGTACCCATTTTCGGTTTGGTGGGCGCCGGCCTGGCGCTTGTTGTCTCTGAATCCGTCGCGGCTGTCGGGTTTGTTTATACTGCCAAGTCGTGGCTGGAAAAAAACGGGCTGACATGGCCCCTAAATTCGTTTTCAAAAGCTGCGACCTCAGTTTTGATTGCTGCCATATCTATGGTATCTATCGCGCTGCTCCCGCAATTCACGGTTGTGATTTGCGGAGTGGGCGTGGTGCTGTGTGTAGGCAATTTCTATATCTATTGGAAGACACTTCCATCGGAGGTACGACACAGATTTCGACAGATCATACATTCAACGATGTTACAGGTGCGGGGAATAGCATCCGGACTGCTGGGACGAAAAAGATGAAGATAGCTCACGGGCAGCTATCTTCATCAATTAAATCGTTTCAAATTCACAAGGCGCGCGACTCCTTCATCGTATGATGCGGAATGACGCACGCAGTACGGTTAAGTTGGTGAGACGAGCGATGTAATAGTATTCACCATCTTGAAGTGCCTTGCCTTCAGACCTTCCGTCCCATGAGTTGTCATAGGTATTAGTCTCATAAACCACTTCACCCGCGCGATTGCGTATCTCAACAGAGGCGTTGGCTAATCGCGGATCATCAGACCAGTTCCAGGTGTCGCCATTACCATCGCCGTTGGGTGAGAAGTATCGCGGAATTCCGGCATAAATATCGGTCGCCCCGGTTTCCGTGTCAGTCTCATGAATAATGATTTGTACCGCATTCGACACGGTCTTCGCGCCCTGATTATCAGTTGCTACGGCTGTTATGCTGTAAGAGCCTGCACCAGGCGGTGTCCACGTTGTGCTATATGGTGTCTCCGTGCTTTCGCCGATCTTGTTAGTGCCTTCAAAGAATTCGACCTGGGCAATCGTGCCATTGCCGTCGCTTGCCGATGCCGTTAGTTCTATCTCTTCACTAATGTCAAAACCTGCCAGGGCTGCCGGCGACGTGATCGAAACAGTAGGGGCATCGTTGCCTGGCTCAACAACGCTACCCGTCAATGTTATATTAACAATCGCAGACGTGGCCACCAGACCGCTATTATCTGTCGCCTTCGCGGTTATGACGTGCGCGCCGAGAGTAGCGTTGGTCCATGAGAAAGTATAAGGGCTTGCCGTGTCTTCTCCAAGCTTCTTTGTGCCATCAAAAAACTCAACTTTAGCTATTGTGCCATCGCTATCGGTCGCTGTGGCTGTAAGGGTGATGGGTGTTCCATGTGCAACGGATGAGCTATTGGCCGGTGACGTTATGACGACGACCGGAGGTCGGTTTCCAGCGGGGGTTGTAACCGTTATTGTCACTGCGGTCGAATTGGCGACTCCACCTTTATCGTCCGTGGCGCGCGCGGTTAGTGCGTGTGATCCCGCTGCCGGATTCGCCCAGGAATAAGTATAGGGATTTGAAGTATCTTCTCCCAACTTCGTCGCTCCGTCAAAGAATTCCACTTTAGCAATCGTTCCATCGCTGTCAGTGGCGGTCGCGGTAATGTTGACCGTTGAACCCTGTATTGAAGTCGAATTGGTGGCCGGTGCAGTCAGGACAACCGTAGGAATCTTATTAGTGGTCGCCGTTACAGTAATTGTAACGGGTGAAGAGGTCGTTGTCGCACCTTGATTGTCGGTTGCTCTTGCTGTGAGTGTATGAGTACCCGCTGCAGCGCCCGTCCAGGAGAATGCATATGGACCCGTAAGGTCTTCGCCGATCTTTGTGTTGCCATTATAGAATTCTACCCTGGCAATTGTGCCGTTGGCATCCGTGGCATTTGCGGTAATGTTGATAGCCGTTCCAGCGACGATGCTTGCATTGGCCGCAGGAGCAGTTATGGACACAGCGGGCGGGCTATTGGCCGGCGGAATAGCCTGCGCGACGGGTTCATACCCAGCTTTCCAGTCAGGTCCACCAAATTCATAGGCACCTGCATCGGGGTTTCCAACGCTACCATCCGTGAAGCCTGTGATAGCAACACCTGCGTTGATCCCGGGTGAGCCGGCCTTTAACCGGTAAGCAAGACCGAGCGCTCCTGTACCGTCAAATTGCGGGGCAGTGCCCGAAAGTAACGAGTTGGCAATGTTTCCTGCGCTTGCTCCCCAGTTGATGACAACGCCAGCCCGATAGATGTTATTCTTTTGCACATCGTTTGGCGATGTGTTATAGGTTACGTAGGAGTATCCAGGTCCTGAGTTGGGAGTGGCAAACGTGTTGTTGTAAATGTTGCTGGGCCCTGCGTTTCGTCCTCCATAGTCAATCTGATTGTAGAAATCGGCGCAAAACGATCCGGAGTGTCCTCCACCAGAGAGGCCGTTCCAGGAGACGTTTCGATGCGCGGTTATCGGTCCTGAAGCCTGATCGAGATAGATTCCGTTTACATGGATACCGGCCTGCTGACCAGCACCGGCCTCGTCATATCCTCCGTCGAGGTGAAACCAGTTGTGGTGAAAATTGGATCCTGTCAGGTTATTTCCCTCCGCGCCATAAATAGCACCTCCATCGACGTTCAGCATGATGAACTTCGATATGTCGTTGTATCCCGCTTCGATGTTCAGATTTGATGACCCGCCACCTTTCACGACATCAATGCCTGCCCTTCCCGAGCGCGTCATGGTATTATGCATGATCTTAATGTTGCTGGCATTCCAGGCAGGTTTAACGAATGCACTGTACTGACCACAATAGTCGCCGTTGTAGAAGTAGTTGTTCTCAATGGTCGTGTTAGATCCGGCCCAGATACTCATAGCGGCCGCATACCTGAATTCGCTGTTTCTTACCACGCTGTTTGCGCCGAACAACTTCAAGCCGGTCTGGACGGCTGAGTTCCAATAGCCATCCTGGCCTCCCTTGCTTTCCAGCACCGTGTGATTCGCGTAATTGGATCTGATGTTATCAATTACGGTATTTGTCGATGAGGTGTTCGTCACTGCCGCATCGCACCCGATGAATGCTAAGCCCCTGATCGTGGTGTTCGCTTTCCCCCTGAGGTCGAAACCCCAGTTGCGTTGCTTGAATTCGACGTTTGAAGGTGACCCACCTCCAGCCTGATAGAGATAAAGCGTGTTCGACGCATCATCCCAGAACCATTCTTTTTCCGCATCCAAAAGCCCCAGCACGCCGAAGACACGATAGAACTTGTAGAAAGATATCTGGCCATCGGCTGTGTTATAGTTGATCGTATTGCCGGAGTGTGAATTGATATCCCGGGTATAGGTCAGAAACCATCCATTGATCCAAACCTTGCCGCCATTCAGGTTAGCACCCAACGCGCCCAGTCCTCCATCAGTGATTTGATTCTGAGAGAACGTGGAAGTGTTTTGACGGCCTCTCATCGAAGAACGCTCAAGGAGATTCTCGGGGGATGAAACGTTTGGCCATTGCGCCAGGAACTGCATGTTACCATTCTGGAACACTTGCTGCGCCAATATCTCGTTATTATTATAATCGTAATTTGTTTTTGAGAATCCCGCCATGAACTCGTCAAAAAGCGGCTCCCCGAAGTCGACGGTAGTCTTGTAGATGTTTCC
>DATHKA010000382.1:0-2583 GCA_035489615.1 Chryseolinea sp. | reverse complement strand
TGGCTGGGCCAGGGGACTATTTATCCCGACGTGATTGAATCCGTTTCGGTGAATGGCCCATCGCAAACTATCAAGTCACACCACAACGTGGGAGGGCTTCCCGCGAAAATGAAGCTAAAGGTCGTAGAACCGCTCAACACGTTGTTCAAGGATGAGGTGCGTGTGGTAGGTAAGACGTTGGACATTGATCAGCAGATTCTGGGACGTCATCCATTCCCGGGTCCGGGCTTAGGCATTCGTATTCTCGGTGACATCACGGCCGATAAGGTTCGCATATTACAGGAAGTCGATGCCATTTTTATTTCGGGTCTGCGCAAGTACGGCCTGTATGATCAGGTATGGCAGGCTGGCGCGATGTTGCTTCCCGTGCAGTCAGTAGGCGTGATGGGAGATGAGCGAACCTATGAACGTGTCGTAAGCTTGCGCGCCGTGACCAGCACGGATGGGATGACTGCCGATTGGGCGCATCTACCGTACGAATTCCTGGCCAATGTGTCGAGCGACATCATTAACAAAGTAAAGGGTGTCAATCGCGTCGTGTACGACATCAGTTCTAAGCCTCCCGCTACTATTGAGTGGGAGTAAGTAATGCGGCTGTCGCTGGCATTTGAATTGTATATTTTTTTTGGGCAATGATGAGAACTCTGAAATTTGCTTACTTCCTGGTGATTGTTTGTGCAGTACCTGCATGGGCGCAGATAGACTATCACAAACAATACCTTAACGCGAAGACGTTGTACCGCGAAGGCAAGTATAATCTGGCGATGGAAACGTTTAAGCCGCTGATCGCCTATGACAAGAATAACCCTTACTCGCAATACGCGTCGTTCTATTACGCATTGGCAGCCTATAGCCAGGGCTTTAAGCCCCTTGCGAAAACCTCGCTTAACGAGATTAAAAAACTAAGCCCTGCCTGGGACAAGATGGACGAGGTAAACTTCTGGATTGGAAAGATCAACCTGGAAGAGCGGGACTATTTTCAGGGCTTGAAGGTGTGGTCATCGATACAGGACAAGAGTCTTCAGCCGTTGATTGAATCGCTGAAATCGAAAAGTATGGCCGAGATCTCCGATGTAGAGACACTGCGCATGATGCGGGAAGAATATCCCCGCGATGCTGTAGTTGGAAAACAACTGGCGACTCAACTCGCTAAAAGTCCCGGCACGCCCGCTGACAAGGCGATGCTTGATGAGCTTATCCGAACGTTCAACCTTAACCGGGCCGACTTCGTGCCGGAAGCGCCCAAGTCATACTTCAAAGATATTTACTCAGTGTCGGTGCTGATGCCGTTCATGGTGAATACACTGGAACCATCATCCGGGACCAAGCGCAACCAAAACGTGCTCGATTTCTACGAGGGCATGAAACAGGCGGCGGACACGCTCGCCAAGCAGGGGGTCAAGATCAGCCTGCGGGCTTACGATACAGAGCGGAACGTGAACAAAGTAAAGAGTGTTCTTAGTACCGATGAACTGAAGAATACGGATCTGCTGATCGGCCCATTTTTTCAGGAAGAGGTAAAGCCGCTTCAGGATTTTTCACAGGCTACGGGCGTCAATCTGTTCAACCCGCTCCATAACAACATCGAACTCATCGGAACCAATCCTTATGCATTCCTCTATCAGCCTTCGCTGGAAACCATGGGACGCAAGGCTGGCGAGTTCTTGTCGGCAAACGCCAAGAAGAAAACCTGCCTGGTCTTCTACGGAACGTCGCGCCGCGATTCGACACTCGCCGCAAATTTCAGCGCAGCGGCGCAGGCCAAAGGCATGAAAGTCATGGCAACACATCGCCTCGCCAGGGAACAATCGGGTAACATCCTCACGATACTGACCACCGCTACTGAGTATGACGAGTTCAAATATCCTAAACAATTCTCGCTCAAGAAAGACAGCGTGGGAGGAATATTTGTCGCGTCGGACGATGCGCTGATCTATGCAAAGGTGATCAGCGGCATCGAAACACGTGGTGATCAGATTCCGGTGTTGGGGTCAGAAAGCTGGCTGGAACAACACACCATCGACCTGGAGAAATTTCAGAACCTTCCCATTACCCTGATCGCACCAAACTATGTAGATACAGGGAAGCCATACACAAAGGCCTTTACCAGGAAATACGTGAAGACACACGGTCGCGTGCCCACCAGCTACGCGAGTACGGGCTACGAGCTTATGCTGTTTCTGGGCAATCAGCTCAAGAAAAACGGTGTGTATTTCCAGGAGGCAATGGCAAAGGCAGGTATTCTTCCGGGCTATATTACGGAAGGGCATAACTACCAGGCTGGACGCAGCAATGAACTTGTACCCTTCGTTCGATTCGAAGCCGGCTACGTAAAGGTTATTGAGAAGAAATAAATGAGTCAGCAGCCAAATTCCCGAGACAAGAGTCTGGCGCTCTTCGAGCGTGCTAAAGCATTTATTCCTGGTGGCGTGAATTCGCCCGTTCGGGCATTCCGCGCCGTAGGAGGAAATCCCATATTCATGAAATCGGCTTCGGGCGCCTGGCTTCACGACGAAGATGGGAACGCGTATGTGGACCTCATCAATTCGTGGGGTCCGATGATCCTGGGACATGCGCACCCGA
>DATHKA010000381.1:0-9320 GCA_035489615.1 Chryseolinea sp. | reverse complement strand
GCACCGCGCGCCGATGATTGCATAGGGCAGCGCATTTTCAAGGAAAGCGATATGGCTGGCGGGTACACCCTTCTCGTACGATTTCATGGTTGCTTCCCCGCCCTGATTAAACCACGAGGAAACGATTTGCCCCATTTTCATCCAGGGCAACGCTAGCTGGTCATGGTTACCCAGGAGGCAAGTCAGATGTCGGATGCGCATCAACTCTTCAATTGACTCGCGTGTTTCCGGCCACCCGTCGCATACGTCGCCGAGGAAGATCAGGTGGTCGTGAGCATAGTCGAAGCCGGAACGGCTGAGGCATTGACGCAAAGCGCGGTGTGCACCGTGGATATCACCCAGAACGAACTTCTTTGCCATATTCTGTGCGGCACTGCCTATTTTCCATTACAAATTAGGGCCCTATTTGACAATAATTACGCTATTTTTGGCGATCGCATATTATCAGTTAATGCATGGAAGCAGTAGTCGCCGAGAAGCACGAAGAACATAAAGATAAGATCAAACAGGTCTACGCAGAAGTAGGGAAGGTGGTCGTTGGACAAGAGTACATGGTCAATCGCCTGATGATCGGGTTGTTTACAAATGGCCACATTCTGTTGGAGGGGGTGCCTGGTCTTGCGAAAACCCTTACGGTGAGCACCCTGGCACAGGTACTCCATTTGGATTTCCAACGCATCCAGTTTACACCCGATTTGCTTCCTTCTGACTTGGTTGGTACGATGATCTATAACCAAAAGGACGGGCGATTCGAAGTCAAGAAGGGACCCATATTCGCCAATATCATACTGGCGGATGAGATCAACCGCTCGCCAGCCAAGGTGCAGTCGGCTCTGCTGGAATCTATGCAGGAGAAGCAGGTCACCATTGGAGAGACAACTTTCAAGCTGGACAGGCCTTTCCTTGTTATGGCTACGCAAAACCCCGTAGACCAGGAAGGCACATACCCACTTCCCGAAGCACAGGTCGACCGTTTCATGATGAAGGTATTCGTGGATTATCCTACCAAGGTTCAGGAGATCGAAATCATGAGACGCATTTCCAATATGCGCTTTGACTTTACCGTGTCCACGGTATTAAGCAAGGAAGACATCTTTGCCATACGCGACCAGGTGAATCGCGTAAGGATATCTGAATCGCTGGAGAGATACATAGTCGAACTGGTATACGCCACGCGTCATCCAAACGAGTACAAACTCACTGAACAGGCGCAATACATTCAGTTTGGCGCATCACCGCGGGCGAGTATCAATTTGAACCTGGCGTCGAAGGCGCTTGCCTATATGGAGGGACGTGACTATGTGTTGCCGGAAGACATCAAAGAAGTAGCCCGTGATGTGATGGGTCACCGTATCATTTTGAACTATGAAGCCGAAGCGGATAACGTCAAAACGATGGATATTATCAAGGCTATTCTGAATAAGATTCCAATCAACAAATAGAATTTTATAGTGACGGCATCCTGTTATGTTAGCATTACACACGTTATCTGAATCTTTAAGAATTGTTAAGTGCTTGGTTTGCATTGATCTGACTGTCAGGCCATTCAAAATGTTGTAGCCATGTCCCAACCGGGTACATATCGCGTACGTTACCCGGCTTAACAATTTGGTAACAGCGGCGTACCGGTCAGGTAATATTGGAGCGTGACATTTGTCGACAAATAGTCGCATATGAACCGCCTTTACTTGCTTGTTATCGTTACGCTGATCTCGACAAGCCTCAAAGCCCAGCTAGGAACCATTAAGGGAACTATTACGGATGCACTTACCGGTGAGGCAATCATCGGCGCAAGCGTTTATGTGTCTGCAACCGCGCAGGGAGCAGCATCTGATATTAGTGGAGCTTTCGAGATTCCAAAAGTGAAGGCCGGTACTTATACACTGGTGGTTTCCTTCATTTCTTATAAAACGGATACACTGAAAAATGTAACTATTTATCCAGACCAGACCACCGACATTAATCATAAGATGATCGAAGAAGGTCAAACGCTGAACGAGGTGGTAATCGGCGGACAGCGGATAACAAATACCGACTATGCTGTCATCACCGAAATCCGGAATAACAATCTCGTCATGGTTGGAATTTCCTCCCAACAGATCACCATGTCTCAGGATCGCGATGCGGCGCAGATCATGAAACGTATCCCCGGTGTTACCATCCTCAACAATCGTTTCGTCAACATACGCGGCCTTAGCGAACGTTACAACACCGTGCTGCTAAACGGTGTGATTGCGCCTAGCACCGAAGTTGACTCAAAAGCTTTTGCGTTCGATCTGATTCCAAGCAATATGATCGATCGTATGATGGTCTACAAATCAGGAAGTGCCGACCTACCCGGTGAGTATGGTGGAGGAATTATCGGAATACATACCAAGAGTGTCGTAGAAGAAAACACATTGAGTGTGAATTTTACGACCGGATTTCGCGCAGGCACTACGCTGCAGGATTTCAGCTATGCATCCGGTAGCCCAACCGACAAACTGGGGTACGACAATGGCTATCGTCAGCTCCCGTCGTCATTCCCCAGCCAGAACTTGCGTGAGTTTTCACAGAATCCTACCGACGCGAACACAACCACACTGGTAAATGCGAGTAAGTCCCTTCCTAACAGTTGGGACGTTTATAAGAAAACGGCCATTCCTGACATGCGGGGTACGATAAATTTCGCGCACGTGTTCAATATTGGTGAGATGAAGCTCAGCAACATCACTTCAGTTAGCTATTCAAAGACTTATCAAACGTTCGAGCAGGAGAACTATTACTACGATGCGTTCGACGCGAATGCACAAAAGAGCAGCCGGCGTTACTTCTTCGACGATATGCGTTACCAGGATAATACCCGGGTCGGTTTAATTTCGAACTTCATTCTGGAACTTTCTCCTTCGCATAAGATTGAATTTCGGAACCTGTTCAATCAGCAAGGTAATTCTCAAGTCACTTCACGAGGTGGTGTGGAGGATGTTCAGGGTTTTGATGTCAACAACCGCGCCATCAACTACTACAGCCGAGGCATTTATTCTGGCCAGCTACAGGGGAAACACAACTTTGGAGACCACGTCTATTTCACCTGGATTGGCGGATACTCGACAGTAAATGCAGATCAACCGGATTATCGCCGCGTTCGCTCTCAGCGAAGTACCGGAACTACAGATGCCTTTTCAGTAGTTATTCCGCCGAATGCAAGCGCTTTTGATGCGGGACGTTTTTATTCCGATCTCAACGAGAAGATCTATACCGGGACCGTCAATGTGGATTACAAGTTGAACCCCGGTGCAGAAGAAGAGAAGCAGACCAAAATATCAGTGGGTGGATATGTGGCCAAAACAGAGCGTGAATTCGATGCGCGTTGGTTCTCTTACAAATGGTCGACTCTTGGCAATCGCCCTCCTGATGTTACGCTCCAACCGTTCGAAACCATATTCAATCAAACAAATATTGGATTCTCGTCTGTCAATGGCCAGGCACCCTATTTTATACTTGAAGAAGGAACCAACTTCTCAGACAAATATACAGGATCGAACCTGTTGACTGCGGGTTACTTGAGCGCTGCAGTACCTTTTGCCGACAGATTCAAATTGTCCGCTGGCGTAAGAGTCGAGTACAACAGACAACAGTTAGACTCATACAACTCTGACGGTTCAGGTATCTCGGTTGATAATCCTATAACCAGCGTATTGCCTTTCTTTAACCTGGCTTATAACTACACTGAAAAGAGCCTCGTTCGACTGGCTTATGGAAAGACCGTTAATCGTCCTGTGTTCCGTGAACTGGCACCTTTCAATTTCTATGATTTTGATCGCAACGCCAACCTATATGGTAACCCCAACCTGACCACAGCCGACATTCACAACGTTGATCTCCGTTGGGAAAACTATCCTAGCAAAAATGAGAACATCTCCGTTGGTGTTTTCTATAAGTATTTTATCAACCCAATCGAGTCTGAGCTCATAGGTGGCTCCAACATTATTTACACCTATCGGAATGCCGTATCAGCGACAACCTTCGGCGCCGAGATCGAAACGCGTAAGTCTTTCAATGGATTTACCAATAGCCCGTTCATCGATAAGTTCTCGGTTGTGCTGAATGCCGCGTTAATTCATAGCCGGGTTGACCTTGGTGACGTCGGCAACCAGGAAAAGGAACGGGCGATGCAAGGCCAGTCGCCGTATATTTTCAATGCCGGGTTAAACTACAGCGATCCGCAATCGGGGTGGCAGTTTAACGCATCGTATAACATCTTCGGCAAACGTATTTATGCGGTAGGAGACCTCGATCAAAATGCCACGCAGTATGAGATGCCGCGAAACCAAATCGACCTGACCATTTCGAAGAACTTCAGTGAGCGATGGGAGGTCAAGTTGGGAGTTCAGGATCTTTTGAATGCTCCTTACCGACTTACACAGGATTCAAACCGCGACAAAGAGATTAACGCAGTTGATGAGCCTATTTCGTACTTCAAAATGGGTCAATACATGTCACTAGGTGTGACCTTCAAAGTGTACTAAATATTTGGAAGTGCCATCACCGAACAGGGATGGTTTTACTACTCATAAAAACCCGCTAGCGATACGTTACCAGCGATATCGCACTGTCTAGACCGCGTTCTATTAGGGAATTGCTGGCCCACGCTAATCAAATGATCAGACACATTTGATGACGGGTATGACTATGCGTTGTCTGTTTTTCGCTTGTTATCAACACTTAAATATTCCGTAAAGTTTGGATAACATTTGACATGAGTTGTCAACCTACTTTTGCCTCGACAAAGCGCACTAACTAAAAGAAAAGTATGAAGTACAAATCTAACCTATTGAACAAATTGCTCATGGTGATGTTTGCTATGGCAGTATTGTCCTTGACATCATGTGATGATGACGATCAAGATCCTTCGTTCGCAGAGCCGACAATTGCCGTAACTCCGAGCACGGTATCTGACCTTCCGGGTGCGACTGTTTCCATGAGCATCGCGGCTACGGCAGACGCAGGACTGAAGTCCATTAAAGTAAATGGTACGGAAGCCAAATCATATACCTCCTCTACCACGGCCGATGCCTTTAGCTACAACTTCACGATTCCAGCTACTGAGGCGGTGGGCACTACTATTACAGTGACATTGGAAGTTTCCGACGCTCAGGATCCCGCCCACACAGCAACAACAACGGCGACTGTTACGGTAGGTGACCCTGGCAAGCCAACCGTAGAAGTTTCTACCAAGATCACGGCCAATACAACCTGGACCGCGGATAAGTATTATCTGCTCAAAGGAAATGTGTACGTGCAGGCTCCTGCAGAACTTACCATCGAAGCCGGAACAGTAATCTTCGGAGATAAAGTCTCTAAAGGCGCACTCGTTATCAACCGCGGTGCCAAAATTCATGCTGTTGGTACGGCAGCGGCTCCGATCATTTTCACTTCTTCAGCTCCTGCCACCTTCCGCAATTACGGCGATTGGGGTGGTGTGGTTCTCCTTGGCAAAGCAGTAAACAATCAGAACGTCGATCAAACCATTGAAGGTGTTACCGGAACCACTGGCGATGACGGGAAATATGGTGGAACGGCTGACGATGACAACTCTGGAGAACTCCAGTATGCGCGTATTGAATTTGCAGGCATTGCACTCTCTACAGACAACGAATTGAATGGACTGACCTTAGGTAGCGTGGGCAGCGGAACAACGATCGATCACGTGCAGGTTTCCTATTCGGGAGACGACTCGTTTGAATGGTTTGGCGGTACCGTGAACGCGAAGAATTTGATCGCATTCAAAGGGTGGGATGACGACTTCGACACAGATTTCGGTTTCCGTGGAAATATACAGTATGCCGTATCGCACCGTGATCCGAACATTGCTGATAAGTCTGGCTCAAACGGATTCGAGTCTGATAACGATGGATCAGGTAGTACGAAGACACCACTCACTGCCCCCGTATTTTCGAACGTTTCATGGTTCGGCCCGGGTGTATATGCGAAACTTAGCAATACGGGTACGCTTGTCGCAGCAAATTACAATGCCAACTATCAATTTGCAGGCCATCTACGTAGAAACTCTTCAATCAAAGTTTACAATTCGATTTTTGTAGGCAGCCGCCAGGAAGGCGTACACTTCGATAAAACTAATCCGGGAGCAGCATTCGCCGGAAACTACTTTGGAAGAACGGGTGCACCGGTAACTGCCCCAGCCGTTGCTTATGCGGTAAAGAAAGCAACGACTGGCAATGCGTCGGGTGATGTCGATCTTACGAATTTTGATGCGGACAACTTCAACACAGCAACCGGCGATCAGTCCACAGTAGATCTTTCGGCAGTTATCGCCGGCATGACGGCTACACTTATTAATATCGACGATCCGCTGAGCTTACTGGCCGCTGGTTCTTCGCTGCTATCTGGCGCAAAGACAGTACCTACAGGTTTGGAACAGACCAACTACGTTGGCGCATTTGATGCCACAACTGACTGGACTGCGGCGACCTGGGTGAATTTTGCACCCAATTCAACTGAGTATTAATCTGGGTTTGAATTAATTCCTCTCCAAAGCCTGGCTAGCGCCGGGCTTTGTTTTTTTAAAAGCTTCAGCTAAACTGCATCATGCGCGCATACTCCCCGATAACGGCACTGGCGATCTTTCTTATGCTGTGCTCGTGTAGAGGTGATCGTTATAGTCCCGCTAATGAGTTGGACGAAGATGAACAGACCCGCCTGATTCGTCAGATGGTTTACTATTCTACGAAACTGCCGCCAAATGCCGGCGACTATGACAAATTCGATGAGAAATACGACTGGTATTACGACCGCGCCGCAGCAGAGTCAACGTTGTTGAAATTTTATAAAGCTCCGGAACAGAGCGTTTGGTACTTCATGATGTCGCGTATGGCGCGCAGTGTGACCCCCATGCAAGAGGGTATCGCCGGCAAGGTCAAACTCAACGCCGACGGGAGCCTGGCAGACTATGAAGAAGTGTTTCGCGTCTGGAAGATGCCCGAAGACACGTTGAAAGTAAGGAGTGCCATGCTGTTTGACCGCATGGTGCGAGGCAAAGATCTTTCCCTGTTCTATCCGAAATACCAGGGGGACAAATTCATTGAACTCCCTACAGATGGGTACTATTTCGATCAGGTCACCAAACGCTGGAAATCCACGCTGTCATCACCGTAAGCGTGCAGGCTCGATATCTGAACGTCCCCGGCGTATTGCGGGCTATCTACGGAAAACTTTTTCTGCGCGCTTATTGCTGAACCGTTTGAGTCGAAGTCAGAACTTTTAACGGTCCAAAGGGTTTTAAAAGATATGAGCAGGATTTTGATCACTGGCGGATCAGGCATGATCGGTTCAAGACTCACGTCACTTCTGCTGGCGCGTGGGTATGAAGTTGTGCATCTTGAACGTTCAGTTAAGGGATCTGCTGTTAAAACCTTTCTCTGGGATATCGCAAGGGGACAAGTGGACAATAAAGCCTTTGAAGGCGTGCACGCGGTCATACATTTGGCAGGAGCCAATATTGGTGGCGGGCGATGGACGGCAAAGAGAAAAAAAGAGATTCTGGACAGTCGCGTTGAATCAACTCGTTTACTGCATCGGGAGCTGGGGCACAACCGCCACGAGGTGAAGACATTTTTATGCGCCTCTGCCGTTGGATACTACGGCAGCGACGACGGAGATGCACTGAAAGGCGAGGGCGACCAGCCGGGGAGTGACTTTCTTGCAAAAGTCACAAAGGATTGGGAAGCGGCTGCCTCTGATATCGCGGCGCTCGACATAAGAGTCGTGAGGATGAGAACGGGCGTCGTACTGTCACCGAAAGGTGGTGCACTGGAGCCGATGGCAAAGCAGGTTCGATTAGGATTGGGGGCTCCTTTAGGTACCGGTCGACAATACATGAGCTGGGTACATCTCGACGATCATTGTGAGGCTTACATTTACGCGCTCGAGCATGATGCCATTCACGGGCCGTACAACAGTGTGGCGCCTCAGCCGGTAACCAATCAGGCGTTTACGCGGGAGATAGCACACGTGCTGAAGAAGCCCCTGTTCCTTCCTCATATTCCCCGGTTCATAATCAGGATGGTGCTTGGTGAGATGTCTGTGCTCGTATTGGACGGTTGCAGGGTATCGTCTGAAAAATTGGTTGCCGCAGGCTTCACATTCAGACACCCGAAGCTGGAAGACGCGCTGCAAGATGTTTTGAAAGTTCGGAGATGAACAGAAGCAGGAGAATTTTGACTGCTAATCCATCGATCCTAAGGCTTCACGGCTACCGCAATCTTGGAGTCGGCTGTCCCGTAATACAGGAACCATTGTCCGCGAAAAGGAACCAAGCCCTCAACAAAGCACACCTGATTCACTTGCCCGGCTAATTCGTAAGGCCTGTCAGGTTTCAGGAAGTGTTCGTTAAGCCGGTCGATCGCAACCGTAGGATCATTTTTGTCGAACAAAGCCTGTCCCGAACAGTATGCGCCTGGCGCAAGCGTTGTATCGCCTCCGGTATCCAGGTTCATGCCGTTATAAATCAGCGTGACGCCACGATCGGTTAATAATGCAAATGGTCCGCTTTCAACCAGGCGGCTATCGAAATATCCAGGTCGCGGCTTCAGCACGGACTTAAGTCGCCCACCTTCTTCTACCGGCGTCCAGTGAAGAAGATCGTCTGAAGTGGCCATGAACAGATCGGTATCGCCAAAGTACATCCAATACTTTCCGTTGATCCGGGCAGCGACCACGGCTTGACCGGATGCCGGCAAGCCGGTGGTATGGCTATTTGCCAGCTGAGCCGTATCTCTTAGCGCGGCCACGATCGCACCCGATTTGCTCCAGGTATTTTTGTACTTGCCCTGCAGCACGGTGCCGTGCTTGGTCCAGGTCATCAAATCTTTCGAAGATGCGACCAATAGCCTGGCCGTTGTACCATCGTAGCCTGTATATGTCATAATGTACTCACCTCTTTCGCTTTTCACAATACGCGGATCTTCCACGCCGCCTTCCCATTCGAAACGTTTAAGGCTGTCGTTGTCGGGAAAGAATACAGGTGCGGGCAATCTGGTGAAGTGGAGGCCATCGTCGCTTGTGGCCAGGCCGAGCCTCGATGTTCCGGCGTACTTGCCAATTGTGTCCTCGGCGCGAAAAATCATGTAGACCTTGCCCTTGTGCACTACTGCAGCGGGATTGAAGACATCTTTTTCATCCCATCGCACTACTTTATTCAATATCGGACAAGTGAAGGTGCTTGTACCTGGAAGAAGGATTGGATTGAGACTATCAACTTTTTCAAAAGGTAGCAAAGCCCAGTTTGCAATATTCAAGATTGCCGTGCTGTCAGTTGAAAG
>DATHKA010000380.1:0-2393 GCA_035489615.1 Chryseolinea sp. | reverse complement strand
CCGCCGGTTTATCTATACGAGTAGTACCGGTGTGTATGGCTCGGCCGATGAAGAAGTTGACGAGGAGAGCGCTGTGGCGCCTCAAACCTTTTACGCCATATCGAAACTGCGCGGCGAGGAGCACGTTCGCCGACTGATGGGCAAGATCGAGACCTATGTACTCCGTTGTGGCAACGTGTATGGCTACAGCAAAAGCATGCGTTTCGATTCTGTGATCAACAAATTTGTGTTCGAGGCAAACTTCAATAAAATGGTTACGGTGCAGGGCGATGGTAAACAGTCACGAACGTTCATTCACGTCGATCAGTTGTCCGGGGCATTGAACACTCTGCTTACGGCCAACGTACCGGGCGGCACGTATAACCTAGTCGACAAGACCATCCGCGTATTTGATATTGTTGATGAATTGAAACAGCTGATCCCTCAGCTGGAATTTATATTTATTAATCAGCACCTCAAGCTTCATCAACTCCATGTGAAAAGAAATGCGTTTCTGAACGAGGCGTTGGGGGTCAGGCAAAGCGATTCCCTTCGCGAAGAACTCGAGGAATTTGTCTCCAGGTTTAGTTTCTGATCGCAAAAGTTTTCATTTTGAGGTGTTAGTCATTCGTGGTGCCAGGTCTCCCTCTGCCCATACCAACGACTAACGACTAACTGCTAACGACTAATTTTAGAGTGGGTATAGAGCATATTGCTACCATTATTGTATTGCTCGCGGTCGTCACCGCGCTGGCGGAAGTCACCGACAGGATCCGGGTCCCGTATCCGATTCTTCTGGTCATTACGGGTATTGGCATTGGCCTGATACCCGGCCTTCCCAAGATTGTTCTTGATCCGGAAATTGTCTTCCTCATCTTTCTTCCGCCGATTTTGTATGCTGCAGCCTGGAACACCTCGTGGGCAGACTTTAAAGCTGCCAGGCGCCCGATCACGTTGCTTGCCATCGGCTGCGTCATTTTCACTACCTGTGCCGTTGCGTGGGTGGCGCAAATGCTCATACCAGAACTTGGATGGGCCGAGGCCTTTGTGCTGGGTGCGATCATATCGCCACCCGATGCGGTCGCCGCAACGTCAGCTACGAAGGGCCTGGGACTTCCGAAGCGCGTCATTACAATTCTAGAAGGGGAGAGCCTCGTAAATGATGCCACAGGCCTTATTGCCTATCGATATGCAGTGGCCGCTGTTGTGTCAGGAGCCTTTCACTTCTGGGATGCAGGGCTTGAATTCATCCTCGTTGCCGTGGGCGGTATTGCCCTGGGATTCGTAATGGGTTTTAGCTTCAAATGGATCCACAAGATCACGCCCGACAATCCCACCACCGACACGACCCTTACCTTCCTCGCGCCATTTGTTACGTACCTCGTCGCTGAGGCGCTGGAAATTAGTGGTGTGCTGGCTGTAGTGGTGGCGGGCCTGTACATGAGTTGGAACTCGTCGACCGTATTCAGCCAGCAAACGCGACTTCAAGCCAACGGCACCTGGAATACGGCTATCTTCATGCTGAACGGAATTATCTTTATTCTCATCGGACTGCAATTGCCTGACGTGGTGAACGCGATCGAGGATAACTCTTCGGCAACGCTGATTCGCTACGGAGCAATTGTCAGTGCGGCTGTCATCCTGGGGCGAATCATCTGGGTTTACCCGGGTACCTTTCTTCCCCGTATATTTTCACGGAGAATTCGCGAAACCGAACCACGCCCGTCACTTCGAACGGTGACGATCGTTGCGTGGTCGGGTATGCGTGGCGTTGTTTCACTGGCGGCGGCGCTCGCGTTGCCGCTTACGTTGGACGGATCGTTGCCATTTCCGAATCGCAACCTGATTATCTTCCTTACTGTGTCTGTAATCTTTTCGACTTTGGTATTACAAGGCCTTACGCTGCGTCCCCTGGTCCATTGGCTCAATATCAAACCCGATGATGGAGAGCGTCGCTCGGAAGAAGCAGCGCGGCTTCGGCTGGCAACATCTATCATCGAGTACATTGAGGAGAACTATTCGTTGGCCCTCAGCGAAGACGTCTTAAATCGCATCAAGACAAAGTATGAGATTCGCATTCAGCGGATGAGGAAAGATGGAACTCGAAATGTGTTGGACAACGAGAAGATCGATGAGTTTCACCGCATCCAACAGGAACTCCTCGATAAGGAAAGGAGCCTCATTCTGGAACTGCGGTCAAAGGCGCACGTCAGCGACGAAACCATGCGGCGGATTGAATACGAACTGGATCTGGAGGAAACAAGGCTGATCCTGGAGAGGGGATTGCCTAGTTAAGGTCGCAAAGGAAGCAACGAGAAGAGGCCGTCCTATTAAGACGGCCTCTTCTAAATCTATTAGCCTCATCAGCAATCAACAATACTCATCAAACACCTCCACCAGGTGCGCACCGATCA
>DATHKA010000379.1:0-4139 GCA_035489615.1 Chryseolinea sp. | reverse complement strand
CGCGGACTCCTGTGACTGTGACTGCAATAAACGATGACCTCCTGATCCTTGTACCTGGCAAGCTCTCCCACCCTGGCCTCGAGTTCGGAGATGTTAATGTTAACGGCATTTTTCAGATGCCCGAAAGTGGGTACGTCGTTGCTCGTTCCGCTGAACTCTTCAGGTGATCGCACATCGAGCAACAGTACCTTGGGATTGGCCTTGAGCCGCGCACAAACGGTCGCAAAGTCGATGTCGGTGAAGCCGATCGAAGACTTGTCAATGAGGGCCATGCCACACGCCGAACAGGTGCCGGGTTTGTCATAAATGTGTTTGTCGCAGTCGTTGCCACACGGCGAGCAAACGTATTGCCTGGGTGCCGGTGAACTTTGCGGGCGCAGCATAAATCCGAACGTGCCCATTGTGGCTATCAGCAATATCAAAGCGAGGGTTTTCATAAATGCTAATGAAATAAGTGTGCGTTACTTCCAGCAATATATGAATTGATTGCCAGTCCGCGATAGCACGCCAGGTACCTTTCTTTTTGTCCGAAGACAGGTTTGTCCGGACGACTGCTCGAAATCGTGCATACTACCAGTACGTTCGTTCTATTGTCCGGTCACCTGAAACATTAGGGATATGAATCGCGTAAGACGGGGGATGCAAGTGCCGCTATGCAGCACACGCCGATACAACCTCATCGCTACACGCCACTAAAAACAGGAGGGTTACATTTTTTCTCAGATTTATTTTTAGTGCACGATTTCGATCAACTGTTCTCGCATTCCGGACAACGCTTTTATCGGACAGTACTTTATGTCGACACGTACATCATGGATTTTATTCAATTCACATAGAACCAAACGCATTTTCATTCCTTTTGTCAAGTCGCGCACGCACTGGCAAGAAATTCGCATCTCCTGCTCCCATCGTGAAAGAATGGTTCTCAATGCACGGTCCATTCCTTCACATCCACATCAAACATCAATAAAATGTCAAACAGTATGATCAAGAAAATGACCATGACATGGGGGATGCTCTGTCTCACCCTTGTGACCGTATTCGCACAGACGACGGCGACACCCGAACCTATCAAAGGGTCTCAGTACGTTAACGACCAGTTTGTGGAAGGCACGATCTTCTACGCAAACAAATCCATGACGGCGCCAATCCGCTACAACGCGTTTAAGGATTTGATGGAGTATCAACAGAACGGCACAGCGCTGGTACTCGACGCCAGCAAAAACATTCAACGCGTGCAACTCGGAGATGAGACCTTTGTTGTGTACTCCTATGATAACAAGGGGAAACAAAAGTTCGGCTTCTTCGCCATGCTCGACAGCGGCGAGATGACGCTACTTAGTAAAAAGTCGATCACCTACGTCGCCGCTATGAAGGGACGTGCACTCGACGGCAGCGATATGCCCGCGCAATACAAGCCCGGCCCTGAAGTGTATTACTACAAGCTCGGCGATGGCACCCTTAAGGAAGTGGACAACCTGAAAGCGTTGCTGGCAGACCTTCCCGACAATCAAAGTTCGGTCGCTGATTTCGCCAAGAAAGAAAAGATATCCTGCAAGAAGGAGAAGGACCTTGTGGCGCTGGTGAAACATTATAACTCGCTTGCGAATGTTGATAATTAAGGAGGAGAGGTGGTTGGAGGAGGGTGGAGGGTTGTGAAGGTTGGCGCAAGTCTTCTCGGGGGGTTGGCGCAGGTCTTCCCAGGTGAAAGCGGGGTCGTAGGTCTTTGGCGGGAGACTTGTGCCAGCGAGTTTCTGGCGATGAATCCATCACAGTCTTCAGACTGGCTGGGAATTCACGTCAGTCTGAAGACTGATGCTGGTCACTGCACAGATGAAGGGATGGCACAAGTCTCCCTCCAAAGAACTACGACCTCCACTTTCACCTCGGAAGACTTGCGCCAACCCCCAACCCCTCTAAAGAACTACGACCTCTACGTTCATCTCGGAAGACTTGCGCCAACTCCTGGCAACCCCTCGCTAACTATCCTGGTAGTCCACGGCCATCCTTTTAATTCTGTCTTCCAGCTTCTCACTGGTAAGCTTTTCCCTCATATGATCGACCATGATAGGGAAGGCGAATGGCGTCGGCTTGTCGGGAGTCGTGATCACAATGCGCTGTTGATTGATCCGCGCCAACGCAGCCCGTAGACGCACTTCCTCGAGTTGAAAGTCCATCACCTCCTCGAATGCCTGCTGCAGCAGAAGGTTGTGTGCATCATAGTCGTTGAATACGTTGAAGAACAGCTGAGAAGACGATTGAAGATGGCGGTCCTTCACGGGCTTTCCCGGATAGCCCTTGAACACCAGTCCGCTGATGGCGGCGATGTCTCTGAATTTTCTCCTCGCCATCTCCGTGGAGTTAATACTTGCCTGGATGTCGCGGAAGAGATTATCTGATCCGAGCACATCGGTTTCGATGGCCTCCTCGATCGGTATTGGCTGATCCGACAACAATTCGAAACCATAGTCGTTCATGGCAATCGAAAAAGTGATCGGTTGTATCTGCGCGATACGATAAGCCAGCAATGCGGCCAGGCCTTCGTGCACGAACCGTCCTTCGAAAGGATACATCAGAACATGATAGCCCTCCGTCGTGTGGAAGTATTCCACGAGGAATTGATCTTTCGCCGGAAGGATCGACCGTTCGCGCTGCAGGTCGAACAGAGGTTTCAGGAATTTCATTTCGACGTCCTGTTCACGACCATGAACAACCTCATCGAGTTTATTGCGGATCATCTCGCTCATCTGTGACGAGAGCGGCATTCGTCCACCTTGCCACGAGGGAACGGCGCCACTCTTCCGGTTAGATTTGCGCACCTGTGCTTCCATATCCTTAATGCGTACGAGCTCGAGGTTCCGGCCCGCAAACCAAAAAACATCGCCCGGTTTCAGGCGAGAGATAAAGTATTCTTCGATGGTGCCCAGGTATTTTCCCGACAGCATGCGAACAAACATCGATGCATCACCCACGATGGTGCCGATCGAGAGGCGATGCTTCATGGCGATGCTGCGGCTGAAGACCTTATAGATGCCGTCCACGATAACCACCTTGCGGTACTCGTCGTAAGCCTGAAGCGAGTCGCCACCTGTGGTGATGAAGTTGAGCAGCCAGTTCCACTCATCCCGCGTAACGGACGCATAGCAGAATGTGGTGATCACTTCGTTGTAGATCTGCTCGGCATCGAATCCGTCGGATACCGATAGCGTTATAAGATACTGCATCAGCACATCAAAGGATCGCAGGTACGGAAAACGATCTTCTACAATCTTCTGTTTAATGGCTTCGCGGAGGGCCGCTGCTTCCATGAGCTCCAGCGAATGCGTGGGAACAAAGTAGATTCTGCTCACGGCACCAGGTTGGTGTCCGCTGCGACCGGCGCGTTGAAGAAACCGAGCAATGCCTTTCGGTCCGCCGATCTGGATGACGGTGTCCACCGGACGGAAGTCGACACCGAGGTCAAGACTCGACGTGCAGATCACGGCCTTGAGTCTCCCTTCGTGTAATTGTTCTTCCACCCAGCTGCGCAGTTCCTGACTGATGGATCCGTGGTGCATAGCAATGAGCCCGGACAGGTCAGGCGCCTTATCGAGCATCCGCTGATACCATATCTCGGCGAATGACCGCGTGTTGGTAAAGATTAGCGTGGTGCCGCTGCCTTTCACGATATCGATGACTTTCTCCAGCAATTGAATTCCCAGGTGCCCTGCCCATGGCATACGATCCAGGGTATCGGGCAATACGGAGATGACTTCAACCTTCTTCGCGATGTCGGAGCGGATCACGCGAAAGTTTTTCTCGCGATAGTAATTGCCGAGCAGCGCCTCAAGCGCCTGATCCATGTTGCCGATGGTGGCCGAAATTCCCCATATCTTCATGCCGGGCGCGATTGACTTGAGGCGGGATAACGCAAGCTCTACCTGCACGCCGCGCTTCGACCCCATCAGCTCGTGCCACTCGTCGCCAACAAAGGCCTTCACGCCCCTGAAGAAATCGGCGTAGTCACGCGAGGCAAGCAGCAGATGCAAGCTTTCCGGTGTGGTGATGAGCAACTCCGGTGGACGTTCGCGTTGGCGTTGACGCTCCGTTAGCGACGTATCGCCCGACCGCACTCCTACTCGCCATTTGAGGCCCAGCCC
>DATHKA010000378.1:0-7435 GCA_035489615.1 Chryseolinea sp. | reverse complement strand
GGCTGTTCCCGTCATTTGTCAAAGCTTCATTCACCATTTCAGCATACTGCCATGAATCCACGATCTTGGGAATCTCGGTGGGTTGCTGGATCGCGGCATAGCCGTGATAGTTTATTTTGACTTTTCCCTCTTTGCCTTTTTTGGTCTCTATGAGGATCACGCCATTTGCGGCCCGCGTTCCATAAATGGATGCAGATGCGGCATCTTTCAGGACGGACATACTGGCAATGTCGTTGAAGTCCACATTATCCATGGACGAAGCCAGTCCATCGACCAGAACCAGGGGATTCGTTCCGGCTCCGCTGAATGTTCCAATACCGCGTATTCTGATATTCACACCTTCTTTGCCGGGCTGTCCTGAATTCTGCACAAGGGTTACACCGCTGACCTGACCAGCGAGAAGTTGGGAAGTCTGCGTCACGTTCAGTTTCTCCATATCCTTCGTATCCAATGTCGCGACCGCACCCGTCAGGTTAACTTTCTTTTGCGTTCCAAAGCCAACCACCACCACTTCTCCAAGGGATTGGATACTTGGTTTAAGATCAATAGTAAATTCTGTTTGATTAGTTACGCCGATCTCCTGCGTGTCGTATCCGATAAAAGAAAAAATAAGCACGCTATTTTCATCAGCGACTACCAACGAAAAATTTCCCGACGCATCGGTAGTCGTTCCGTTGGCGGTTCCTTTTTCGATGACATTCACACCCGGCAGTGCGCCACCGGATTCGTCCTTCACAGTTCCCTTTATCGGACGCGCCGGCTGACTGGATGGAGTCTGCTCAATTGATCCAGGCTTGCGGTCCATGGAGTCCTTATTCTGCCTTGGTTCCTCCGGCTTTTTCGTAAGGTCTGGTGAAATCGCATAGGTGTGGTCATTGATCTTTTTGAATTTTAAGCCCAGGGGAGTCAATAACCGGTTTATGGTGATCTCGGCAACCTGATCATATTGGATGCGTTCCACTACTTGTTGCGTGGACACAACGTCAGATTCATATACAAACGAAATATTATAGTGTGTCTGCAAATCGTTCAGCAGGTCCTGCAGTGATAGCTGCAATTTTAAAACGCTTGCTTTTTGCGCCATAACCGGGGCCCGGCTGGGATCAATGGATGCAACCTGGCCGAATACTGCCTGGTGCATGCTGCAGGCCAGGAACAGTACTATCAGGAGGCACATCCTTGCTACGGTAGACTTTTTCTTCATAGGTTATTGATTAGAATCCATTATTAATATCAGTTTGTACTTCAATGTTCAGCAAGCATTAAGGGAAAGGCGACCCGTTGGCCGTCTTTCGTGGTTCTTACATAGTTTTTGACAGCAGAGGGCGCTAACGGGAATTCAGACCTGTTGATAAACGAAATTCAGCAGAGAGCTCCCTGGGCTATCGTGCGACTGCGATTGCCATTGGAAACAATCTTTTTCCACTCTTCACGTTTTTTGCGTGCTTTCCTGGTCTATTGCAAAACCGCAATTCGACCTTCGCACCGCTTATTACAACGTCGTGAAAAACAGGTCTCCGGACAGGGGGCTATCACGTAAACTAACAACTAACGATAACGATTGAATATTCACCTGTAAGAAGGTTTGCGACGGTTCGAACCCTAAACGACTGAGGAAATTTTTCTTTTAGAGATCGATTGCAAAAGGGTTATATTTATATAAACGTTGCCTCGAAAATTGAGAAATAATATGGGCCTGAAAGCAAAGCGAACACATGACTCAAGACGAATGGAAGGCAGTCAGAGCGACTCTGAAAAAAGATGAAGGCAAAGCTTTCGAACTAATTTACAATCATTTCTGGCGTAAGTTTTATGCAGTTTCTTTTAACTATGTGCGCGACAAAGGGACCGCGGAAGAAATTGTTCAGGAAGTATTTCTCAGGCTATGGATCAAACGCGACCGGCTTCATCACGTCGACAATATCAATGCATTCGGTATGCGGACCCTTCAGAACTACATTTATGACTATTTCGACAAGAAGGCCGTAGCGGAACGTTACCTGCTGATGGCTTCGCTGAATTCGGTCCGGCACGTTGATAATATTCATCCTCAACTGGAGTATGAGGAAACTTACAAGCTCATTAATAAAGAACTCGACAGCCTGCCAGACACCACCAGGAAAATTTTTCGGTTAAGCCGTTTCGATCAGCTCTCCAATGAAGAAATCGCTTCAGCCCAGCAACTTTCAGTTAAGGCCGTGGAATATCACATCACGCGGTCTTTACGACATCTTCGCCTGCGACTTGCCAACCTCCTTCTTCATTCGATTATTCTGGTCTTCCTATTGTTGGATGGCTTTTAACGACCCGATGAGCTTGTTGGCCCGCGGTGGCTATTGGCCAACGGTTGCGGCCTTATCCTTATAATCATCAAAGGGACCGAGGTCATCTGTCTTAAAGATCATGCCTTCTGTTCGCAACTGGTATTGCAGGGCCTCTACCGGCAGACTGGCGGGGTCCACCTTATTTCTTATCGAGAGCGCTGCAGCCGTACCAGCCACATGCCCCATTTGCATCCACGTGGACTCAAGTCTGTAGCTGCAAAAGGCTACGTGCGATAAAGATGCGCAAACCGGGACGAGCAGGTTTTTAACTTCGGTGGATTTTGGCAGGATAGCGCGATAGGGAATTTCAAATGGCTCAGTCACCGTATGCCAGATCCTTCCTTCGTTGGTGAAGGATGACTTTGAGACGGCAACGCGCTGCACGTGATGAGAGTCTATCCAGTGGGAGCCCAACGTGACGGCATCGTTTTTTGTCCGGTTTACAAGAATGTCGTCTTGGGTCATGACAAAATCGCCCACCATTCTCCGCGCTTCACGTACATAGAGATAATAGGGAAAGTTTTCGTTGTCTTTGAATTCATCGCGGGCAAAACCATACGATAACATCTCCTTCCGTAACCCTTCGGGTATCTGTTTGTCATGTCCGAGGAAGTATAAATATCCAAGGGTATAGTCCTTGTGATCCTGATAGATTTCTTCCCTTTTTTTCTGATCGCCGTCCGGATACTCAACATTGCCGCCAAACAGTCCAAGCGAAATGCTTGAATGCTGCCTGTTGTTAAACTCCCATTTTCCATTCCCTCTTCCATATATGCCGATAAGATCACCGAGCTTTGTTCCCGGATTCTGCTTCAGAAAATCACCCAACAACTGATATCGCAACGGGTCGTATCGAGACGGCATAACGATTTCACGCATATTGAGCGGATCTTTAGACATCGTGGGACGGAAATTGTAGTTTATTACCCGCTTGTCAGAACTACCCGGTACAAGGTTTTCGTTGGCAGAAAAATAAGGAAGGAGTTTTCCTTTTTTATCTATTGTGCGCCCGGACAATGTGTCGTCAACGAGGCGGATACCTGCATATGATTCATGATATTGTGTGATCGATTCACGTCCGAACGTATAGGATACTTTCGCTGCAGCCATCAGGTCGCCTTCATAGGTACAGTCGATATGGATACCGGCCGTAAAGTGTGAGCCGTCGCTAAGGCTGATGCTGGTTATCCGGTTATCCGAAACGGAAACGCTGGTCAAAAATTTTTCATACAGGACATCCACTCCGGCGTCCTTCAGCAGCGTTAGAAACTCCTTTTCAGCAATATTAGACTCAAAAAAAAATGCCGGGTCGCCTTTCCTGAATTTCATCTCCCTCCCATTGCGGAACGTCTCGAAATATTCTTCGCTGAAGTTCAGCCCCATTTTTATATAAAACTCCCGGGCGATCCCGGTAATAGCCTTGTTGATCATATGCTCACTCTCGGCAGTGTTGACCCCGCTCGTGGACAATCCCCCTACATGGCGTGTTTGTTCGATCAGCAAAACACGAGCGTGATTACGCGATGCCGCGACTGCGGCGATAACACCTGCCGGCGTTCCACCGTACACAATCACGTCATAGTGCCCGGCCTGTTTTTCAACTGGCAATCCACGGGCGTTAAAAATTGTTACCAGCAGAAGAATTGCCGATGTCTTCATCCACGCAAAGGACATATTCATGTTAAAATATTTTACCACGTTCCGTATGTATTTTTAGTTCCGGCCGGTTGACGGTCAGGGCACTGATGACTTCCTTGGAGATATTGGATTCATTTATGTATAGGTCCCTGAGGGCGGGTATGTGAAGTACATTCAGCACCTGTCCGTCGACAACGCCTGATTTGGAAAGATCGAGCAGTACCAGATTCTGAAGTTTCGACAAGTGGATCAACCCTGACCCTTTGATCTTCGTTTGCTGCAGATACAGCTCAGTCAGGGAAGTCATCTGGCCAATGTGGTACAATCCGTCATCGGTAATATCACTGCTGATGAAAGAAGCCTTTGTGATAAGTGGGAAGACCGGCTGGATATTTAACAGATCGTTGTCCCCAAACCGGGATGGCGGAAACGACATGGAAAGTGTAATTCCTTTTTGATTGGTCGGATCGATCCTGAGTACGTAATTATCGCGGGATACTGTTTTGATGAGCCTTTCCATACTCTGGCCTTTCAAATAGCTGGCATGCTGCATCGTCTCAAGGGCTTTAAGATAGCTTTGCATGACCGGTGCTATGACCGAATCCTGCGTCGCTGTCTGAACCTTCAGTGCAGGGTCGGCGCCTTTGTCGATCCACCAGGCAAGCATGAACATTTCGTCTTTTGTCATGGCGATCTTTCCTTCAGGTGGCATACGTTCATCGTCATCTAACGGTAGCGTTACCCGCCGGTGAACGTCGCTTTGCGCCGAGGAGCCAGGCGTCAGGGTGGGTCTGTCGCTTTTACCACCGTTAAGCAGTTTTTGGTAGGACGTCATTATCAGATCTCCTTTTGCCTTGTTTTCATTGTGACATGACATACATTTTTTATCGAGTATTGGCAAGATCACGTCTTCAAACACGACCATTTCTTCCGCAGGCTTGGGTTGCCAATCATCACCCGCAAACGAAAGATCGGGCATATATTCAGTAAGGAACTCGCTGCCGTGGGTGAGGGAGCCGCCGGCATGGCTCGTATAAACAAGCATGACGTTCGCAATCACAAGAAAGCCAATGTAAGCGCGGTACAACCGCTTGTTGCCCGACTCGCAGTAGGACAAGAAAAGATAGATTGAAAAGGACAACGATGACGTGAACAATATCCCTCCCCAGAGGTGATTGCTCACAATCGCTCCCGTATACTCTCCGGTGGAGAAAAGCATCAGGCCCATGCCAACCGAAACGAGTCCACCCGCCAATCCAAGGCCCAGCATGGTGGCGATCGTGGCAGCAGAAACGGTGAACAAGGCAATTTGTTTTGTTCCCTCCAGCAGCAGTGCCATAAACACAAGCACAACCGGGAAATGGATGATCAACGGATGAAAGCGTCCCAGAAAGACTATAATTCCAGGTGCTCCTGCCTCCATGGGTTTTACCAGAAGACAGGAGAAAATCCCGGCAGAAATCAAAAGGAACACTAATCTAAACCCAAAAACAAATTTTTTAAACCGCCTGAAATACAAACCCGCGACACGCTTTAAATGCTCAGGCATAGATATCATGCAGCTCCCCGGTGCTGTCGGCGAAAGACTTCAATGGCATATCCATGATCCTGGCAATAGACAAGTACAAATTGGACAATGGCGTTTCTTTATTGAGGTGCAGATTCTGACCGGTCTTTAACGAGCCACCGGCCTTTCCGCCCAGTATGATCGGAAGGTTATAAGGGGAATGTGTATTGCCGTCGCGTAGTCCGGAGCAAAGCATGATTACGGAATTGTCGAGCAGGTTGCTGTCGCCTTCGGTCAATCCGCGCAAGCGTTCCATGAAGTACGCGTACTGCGTCACATGCCACTGATTGATTTTAGTATACTGCTCCAGGGAAGAAGGATTATTTCCATGGTGCGAGATCTGGTGATGACCACCATTTACACCGTCGAGGAATGAAAAGTTTCTGTTGCTAAGCTCATTCCCGAACATGAAAGTACCTACTCGTGTCGCATCACTCCAGAAAGCCAATGCCATAATATCCAGCATTTGCCGCGCTTTTTCAGTAATGTCCGCACCTGCACCCAATGCGCCGCGGCCTTCCACGGCGAAGTCGAAGGTTGAAAAATCTTTTTCGGAGTCGGTGTTCTTGCCTGACGCTTCGATACGCTTGTTCAGCGCGATCAGTTCTTTTTGGATTTCGGGGGTAATGTGCTGTTCAAACGCTTTCAATTTTTCTTCATCCTCGATGCGTTTCTCTACCGACCTTATTGATTCCAGGTACTCCTCGAGCTTATCCTGATCACTGCGTCCCAGCTTTCGTTGCAACGCGTCGGCATCATCCTTTACAAGATCGAGCACACTTTGCCTCCAGGCCTCATTGTTCTTCTTAGCATCGGGCAAATACTGCCGGAATAACCGGTTAAAGGCCATTCGTGGTTCGATCTCCCGTGTACATGGTTGCGTCGGGGTCTTCCAAGAGATCACCGATCCATACATCCGGGTATATCCAACATTGGCATTAATGCCCGAGTCGATACGGTCAATTCCATATTGCAGGGAATCAAAGAGTGTTCCCGTGCCTTTTGTCTGCGCGATAAGCTGATCGAAAGAAATCCCCTCACTGCGGAGATCATCACCAGTGGTTGGGTAGATCGGGGCACAGGTCAGAATACTGGCGGCCTTGGCATAATGGCCGTCGGAGCCTTTGAAGATGGAATCCTTGTTCATCATCTGATCCATGATGATGATCTGGTCCTTCATCTTGGCAAGCGGTTGCAGGGCTGGCGAAAGCTCGAAGTTCCGTCCGAATCGTTTGGGTGTCCAGGTGTTCTCGTTTACACCGTTCGGCATAAACAAGCACGCAAATCGCAATGGCCGCTTCGATACAGTGCCGGCGAAGGCCTTGCCAGGCGGAATCATCGCCTGAAGCAGCGGAAGGGCAACACACGCTCCAAGACCTTTCAACATCCGGCGGCGCGAAATATATCCTTTATTCATAACCTTAGTTTTTTGCAATACTCTTATACTTTTCCAGCTTGTCATTTACAGCATAACGGAATGGGGGGCTGCAAACGAGTTTCAAAATGAATTTCTCTGAATTGAATTTGTTTTCCAGCAGATTGTTCACAAGATTTTGTATGTACAGTTCGTCCGTGAACTCCACATTCCGGCCCAGGGCATACGTGAACATTTTTTCGGAGATCACCCGTGCAAAGAGAGCCTCCTTGGTCACCAGTATTTTCTTTAACTCCGCCGGACCGTTGAATACTTCCCCGCTGGGCAATGTGTCCCACGCGATGATCGGTGTGTTGCCATACCCATTTCGCCATCGTCCGGTAGGGTCAAAATTCTCCAGGCCGAAACCAATCGGATCCATCTTCTGGTGGCAACCCTGGCAGGAGGGTTTGGAGCGGTGCAGTACCAGGAGATCGCGCATACTGGCATTCTCCGCGGCAGCCTTTTCCTCTGGAAGCTCACCTGCATCCG
>DATHKA010000377.1:0-9990 GCA_035489615.1 Chryseolinea sp. | reverse complement strand
AATAATTAGCGAACCCCGCTCTGAACAGCAGAGATGATTCTGCTTTTGGCGCACTGCTCAGATACTTTTCGTAAGCTTCGAGCGCCTTCTTAAAGTCGCCCTTGTAGTATTGTGCTTCCGCTACCAGGACTGCTATTTCATTTTGGTTGGCTACATCGGTACGGCTCTTGAGTGTATTGGCATACTCAAGCATCGTGTCGTAGCGACCCTGACGATAATAGATATTTACAATGAGATACGGTACGATCTTGGCATATGCAGCATTTGCTTCTGCCTTCTTGAGATCGGTTAAAGCTTCATCAAATCTGCCCTTTGAATACTCGATAAAACCAGCATAATAGTTTGCGGCAGGCGAATAGGAATTCGACAGACGTTTCACGAAGTTGAATTGTTCCAGTGCTTCATCCAATTTCTTCTGATTGAAAAACGCATAGCCCCACTTGAAGTGAGCCTGAGCTTGTTGATCCGTTGTGAGTGCGGCAAAGTCAACCTTGCGATAGTAGTTCGACGCCTTGATGTAGTTTCCCTGCGAATAGAAGAAGTTTGCAAGGTCGTAGTAAGCGGTAGCCGCTTTTGGACTGGCCGCGTTATTGTCGATAAAGTCGTCGATGAGTTTTTCGCCGTCGAGATGTCCAAGGGTCAGCGCGCTAAAAGCCACGTAGTATTCGGCCTCTGCCCTGCGCGAATCGGTTGCGGGGGCGGCCTGAAGAAATTCCGTAAACACCTGCCTTGCCGCGCCGAAGTTGGCATGGTTCACTAACTCCGTTCCGCGTCGATAAAGCTTCTCAACCGTATTTTGAGAAAGTTGGTCTTGAGCGAAGGATAACTGGAACGAGAAAACAACAACAAATAGAGCTATAAACCTGTGCATCACAGTACGTCTGGGTTGAGAGTAGAACAGTGTTCCAAAAAAATTATTGCAAAAAAGGAACCAAAAAAGCTTAAAAAGTGACGGTCTTGAAAAGGCAAGACTTCCAGGACTTAAAGTTAACGCCCTTATTATGAGATGTGCAAGTTTGTTGGATAATAAAGAATCGTTGAATTAATTCATCATTCGCCAAACGAGCTCTCTCACAATTTGCCCATCATCGGCACTTCCGGTGTTTACACCTTTGAGTTTGAGGTCGGCTTCCTTGAGGGAGGAGATAATATCGATGATCTTTGGGGTCTGGTAGACACGTAAAGCACTACTGTAGTCACGTGCTGCATATGGACTCACTTTCAGCTCACTAGATAGTCCCTTATCCGTTTTATCTCCCACCTGGCTTGCCGCCAGGAGCTTGCTGTAAAAGGAATACAGATAGGCAACAAGCGGGATTGCCGGATTCTTCTTTGTGTTCGCCTCGAAGTGATTTACAATCTTGTTCGCCATCACGTGATCGCGTTGAAGTATCGCGCGTTGCAATTCGAAAATATTGTACTCTTTGCTCACCCCAACCTGATTCATCACGTGATTGGCGCTTATGGCTTCGCCTGGCTGAAGCGAGATGATAAGCTTGTCGATCTCGTTGGCAAGTCTGTGAAGATCGTTGCCGACGTATTCACATAAGGCGCGGATCGCCTGATCTTCGATTGGAATTTTGCGCTCAGCGGTGAACTCATTTACAAACTCAGGAAGCTGGTTGTCGTAGAGCTTCTTGGTGTTAAGGGCCACGGCGAGTTGATCGATCTTTCTCCCCAGCTCTTTGCGGCGGTCGAGCGGCTTGTGCTTATGACAGAAGACCAATACGGTAGAGGGCACCTTGCGGCTCAGGTAATCGAGTAGCAACTTACTCCCTGACTCGCGATTGAGGTCTTGTATATCCTGCGCCTCTTTCACGATCACCACCTGTCGCTCAGCCATCATCGGAAAGCGCCTGGCGTTGGTGAGTATGGCAGCCATGGTAACGTCCTTTCCATAGAGCACCACCTGGTTGAATCCTTTCTCGGCCTCGCTTAGCGCGTACTTTTCGATGTAATCGGCAATGAGATCGATGTAGAACGGCTCTTCTCCCTGCAAGAAGTAGACCGGTGCATACTTGTTGCCCTTGATGTCAGTCAGAATCTTCTTTACCGCAGCATCCATCAGCTCACGTTCTTTTTATTGCTAAAGGTAATAGCGGATCCGACACCAACCAACGCGCCAGCGAAATGCGATTCCCACGACACGCGCGGATCGGTTGGCAACACCCCATAGAATACGCCACCATAAAGGATCAGTACGATCAGTGATATGATGATGGACATAAAGTCACGCCTCAGGAATCCAAAGAATATCAAAAAGAATGCGAGTGCATAGACAACTCCGCTGGCCCCGATATGATTTGCTGGCCGGGCAAACAGCCATACCAGAATATTCGTCCAAAAATACGCACGCGCAAAAACCGGCCCGCCAATCGGCTTGTAGAAAAAGAACAAGACGGCACCTAGAAACAGCATGGGCACAGTGTTCGAGATCAGGTGCAGAATGTCGCCGTGAATAAGAGGCGCGGTGAATATTCCAATCAGACCATGAAATGTGCGGGGCGCGATGCCAAAATTATTCAACGGAAAGTTGAACAGGATCTCCAGGTAGAACGCAGCCCACATCAGAAATACGAGTCTGAAAGGAACTATGGAGCTGCCAAAAATTGTCGACTCAGATGCCATAAGGTTTTCGGGTGCAAATATGAAGATTGCCCGTCAACAGAAGGCACAAGGCGAGAAAAAATCTCAAACTTTCATGGGATCCTGAATCACTGAAAGTTCCAGGTATTTCGCCTCTTCATCGGTCACGGTGTTCATACCCCAGATTCCGCCTGACGAAGACGCAATCTTCGCTGCAAGCTGCTTCAGCATTTGGTAGATCTGAGCGGCAAAATTCCGGTCCATCTTGACGAACACCGCGTCCAGCTGGCCCAGTTCCTTCATGATCGCAGCGCCGCGTTCGGCGGGCATATGCGGGTAGCTTTGGATGACCACCTTCAGTTTATCCTCAAAATCCTGCGATACCTCGTGCAAATAGGCCGCCAGGGTGTCGCTGGTCTTCTTTTGCGTCAGCGTAATCGCCTCCTTGATCTCCTTCTTGTCAATGTTCCCGTCGGCGCCCGCAATGAGAATACATACGAGTACCGGAGCTTTCAGCATTAAATCGATTTCACTATCCGTTAATTTCTCAAACTCTCTTATCATAGCATTGTTAAAACTGGTCGATTACTGCACGACTGGAATTTTACGCCAAACAACGAGAATAAATGCGCTTTCTTTCACCGAATTAGTCCCGTTTATTTCTGATGGCATATATTGCATTGTTTTGCATTTTTTTTGCCGGAAATAATGGATAGCATTCGGTCTGAATTCATTTTTTAGACTGTTCTGAATTTTTAAACGCTTCGCCAAACAACCATGTACGAGAAAGATCCGGTTAAGATCTTCGTCGTTGAAGACGATCCCGCCTACACGAAGTTCCTCAAGTATGTCCTGGGTTTGAATCCGGATTACGAAGTCGAGTATTATACAACGGGTAAGGAATGCCTTGCGAACCTGTATAAAAATCCGGCTATCATAACGCTAGACTATTCGTTGC
Organism: Chryseolinea sp.; assembly: GCA_035489615.1. Lineage (GTDB taxonomy): Bacteria > Bacteroidota > Bacteroidia > Cytophagales > Cyclobacteriaceae > Chryseolinea. The sequence goes on along the minus strand of DATHKA010000377.1, from coordinate 6,446 downwards.
CGGATATGCCTGGTGAAAAGGTTTTAAATCAGATAAGAAGTCAGGATCCCAACATCAGTGTGGTCATTGTGTCGGCGCAGGAGAAGATCCACACCGCCGTGGAGTTGCTCAAGTCAGGGGCCTTCGACTACATCACAAAAGATGAGGAGACGAAGGACCGGCTGCTTAACTCCATCCACAACGCGCGGAACAAGACGTCGCTCATCAAAGAGATCGATCATCTCAAGAAGGAGATCTCTGAAAAATATGAGTTCGAAAAGAGCATAATTGGCACCAGTACGGCCATCAAGAAGACTTTTAGTCTGTTGGAAAAGGCTGTTCAAACGAACATCTCTGTAAGTATTTCGGGCGAAACGGGTACAGGAAAGGAATTAGTTGCAAAAGCGATCCATTATAACTCGAAGCGGAAGAGCAAGCCTTTTGTTGCGGTAAACATTGCAGCCATTCCACGCGAACTCATAGAGAGCGAACTATTCGGGCACGAAAAGGGAGCCTTTACAGGAGCTGTGACGCGCCGCATAGGCAAGTTCGAAGAGGCCGAGGGTGGTTCGATATTTCTTGATGAGATCGGCGAAATGGATCTCAGCCTCCAGGCGAAATTGTTGCGGGTGCTGCAAGAACGCGAGGTCACGCGAATCGGCGCCAATCTCACGATCAAGCTGGATGTCCGCATCGTCGCGGCGACACACAAAGACCTCGCCGAAGAAGTGAAAGCCGGAAGGTTTCGTGAAGACCTTTACTATCGCTTATTGGGTTTGCCCATCCACCTCCCGCCTCTGCGCGATCGCGGAAACGATGTATTGCTTATCGCGAAACACTTCCTGGACAGCTTTGCTGTGGAGAATCAATTGAAAAAGTTCAAGATATCACCGGAAGCGCAGGAAAAGATCATGCAGTATCCTTTCCCGGGTAACATCCGCGAATTGAAATCGATCGTCGAACTCGCCGCTGTCATGGCCGAGGATCAGGAGATACGTCCGCAGGATATCAGTTTCACCAGCACAGCACGCATGGAGTCGTTCCTGTATCAGGAAATGACGATGCAGGAGTTCATGTACCGGATCATCCGTCACTTCCTTAACAAATACGACAACAATGTTCTGGAAGTGGCGCGGAAGCTGGACATCGGCAAGTCATCACTTTACCGCTACCTGAAAGAAATGGAAGTGGCGGGAATATAGTGATTTACAAAACAGAGCATGCGCATCGAACAATATGTACAAAAGGGCTCTTTCTACAAAGCCGTTGTAGAGGATGGGTCTGATATCATTTTCGTTGTCGACTACAACGGAAAGATTCATTACCACAATGCCTCAGTTCTTGAAACGCTCGGCTATCGATCCAATAGCCTGATCGGCAAGAACTTCTTCGACTTCATCCGGCCCGATACTGTTAACGATGTTACGCGACAATTCAAACAAAGTCAGAAGCGCACCTTTACGGAGAATGTAGAGTTTCAGTTTCTCTGCAAGAATGGCGACTTCAGATTCCTGGAATTCAATGCAATCAACCTCAAGCATAAGGAAGGCCTTGAGGGTTTCATTCTCGACTGCCGCGACATTATGCAGCGCAAAGAGAATGAAGCAGAGCTCGTCCGACTGCAAAAAGCAAAGGAGCAATTCCTGGCAAACATGAGTCACGAGATACGCACGCCTATTAACGGCATCGTGGGCATGGCTAACCTGCTCAGTCAGAACCCCAGTCCTGTCGAGCGAGAAACGTATTTAAGTGCGATCAAGCACTCGGCCGAAAATCTCACGGTAATCATCAACGACATTCTTGACCTGGCTGCCATTGAGTCAGGCAAATTGAAATTTGAGAAGATCGCCTTTAATTTGCGCGACCTCCTGCCGTCACTCATCAGCACATTCACTTATCAGGCCCGGGAAAAGAGAATTCAGGTAGATCATGTGATTGACGACTCACTCAACAAGATTTTACTCGGCGACCCGGTGCGACTCAATCAGATTTTAATCAACCTGGTGAGCAATGCCGTAAAGTTTACGCACAACGGTTCGATCAAAATCAACTGTATGGCCGAGCGCGAATCGAAGGGTAAGTGTTGGGTGAAGATCGAAGTGGAAGATACCGGTGTCGGTATTCCGCAGGAGAAATTGAATACCATATTCGAAAGTTTCAGCCAGGCCGATGCCAGCGTAACGCGCAAGTATGGTGGCACAGGCCTGGGGCTTACCATCGTGAAGCAGTTAGTCGAACTTCAAAAAGGAAACATCACGGTACGCAGCAAGGAAAATGTCGGTTCTACTTTTACCGTTCGTGTCCCCTACGCTATTGGCAAAGCTGATGAAAGGTCGGCACCGAAGAATGCGCGGGCGTTGAAGAAGGCCAATGCTGCAAAGCTTTTTGTATTGCTTGTAGAAGACAACGATATCAACCGTCTCTATGCAAAGAGCGTTCTGAAAAATTGGAACTGCTACACCGAGACCGCCGAAAACGGACTGGTAGCCATCGAAAAAATAAAGAACCAGGAGTACGACGTGGTGCTCATGGACATACAAATGCCGGTAATGGATGGCTACGAGACGACACGGGCAATCCGAATGATGGATACTCCGGCGCGCAACGTGCCCATCGTGGCCCTTACGGCAAACGCCACAAAGGCGGATGTCGAAAAGTGTATTGCTGCCGGCATGAATGATTACCTGCCCAAGCCTTTCTCACCCGACGATTTATACCGGAAACTCTTCCAGGAATTGCGTATTACGCCGAAGGAGAAGGTAAAAAAGAGACCCACGACCGGAAGCAGCAAACTCTACAACCTGGACTATTTGCGAACGGTATCTGGCAACAACGAAGACTTCATCCGCGAGATGGTCCTGACGTTCACGCAAACTATTCCGCCGGTGCTGGACGAGATGAAGGTTGCCCTCGACGGCAAAGATTGGGAACGACTCGCGCGCATGGCCCATCAGATAAAGCCCTCGTTCACATTGATGGGCTTGAATCCCCTTCGTACGAGCATTCTTTTTATTGAAGAGAATAGCAAGTACTCCACCAAATTGGACGAATTACCGGATGTGGTAAGCGATTTTGTTCGTCAATGCCGGGTGATTCTGCCAGAGCTCGCGAAGGAAGCGATACCCGCATAAGCTGAACGGCGGATGACGGTCATCGTTACCGCCGGTTTCCCACTAAAACTTTTTTCGCCAGGCCATTCGTCCGTTCTCGTGGGCTAAATGGCCGTCAATTCTCCAACGGAAAAGAGCCACCGAAACCAAAGGCTATCTGCCTCTTTGGGTTCCACTATGTGATTAATTGTTGTTCATGACGGCGACCTTCCTGTACACAACGGACTGACTACCTGTTTGTATGGACATGAAGTATATGCCGTTGGCCAGGCCGCTCACATCGATCTCCTGTGGACCGGCTGTAAAGTCCTGTTTGAGGTCTCCCGCAAGAACGGTCACGCCCCGCTGGTCGATCATACGCCAGACATATCGCCTGCCCAGCGTACCGGGTACGGTAACCTTCAAAGTATGTGAAGCCGGATTCGGATACAGGCTCAGGTCCTGCAGCTCTGCGGTCAAGGGATTGTCGTCGACGGCCGTGATGTTTTGACCTACCTTCGACCGCAGTTTTACGATACGTGTTTGTAAGATTGACCTTGCCGTGTCTGGCTTGGCCGTACCGACGATATTGTTCTGAACAAACGCAACCAGGTACAGGCTGTCGTCGTGAACGATTGGCACTTCGATTTCATAATCGATCTCGACTTTTTCCTGGTCTCCTACCACCCAACTCCGGTCTATCGTTTTGCCCTGACTGCCGAGCAGCAGCTTGCGCACAACGGGACCGTTGGTACCTACGCCACGTTCCACCAGGGCAACGTTCATAGTCACGCGATTATCAAGCGGCTTCAGCGTATCGCTATAGATAAAGGTAGCCGTTGCGCGCACCGAAGTGTTCGTCGCTCCGGGCGTCATCAGCGTGTCAAGAGAGATCGTAAATCGGGGATCTTCCAGTGCGCGACGGTCCAGTTCTTCGCTATTTATATTAGCGGTAAATCCGTTGAACACGTCCGACTGCACACCGTCCATCACCGAGTTCGGTGGCTGCGATACATTGTAGAACAACGCGCGCGCTACAGGATCCTGTGGATTGTCTAAGTTGATCTGGTCTTTTTCGCTCGTGAATGGAATGTGATATTCAATGAAAATGAAGTCCGAGGAATCCTTTCCAACGAATTGTTCCTGGTAACGGTTTTTCAGATAGACCGTGGCCTGATTACTTGCGATTGAGTTGGTGTTAGCAAAGTGTTCGACCAAAACATTCCGCGTCTTCTCCCCTACGAAGATGTCGTCGAACGCAAATCCGTTTAATATGCGGCCAGGCTGATTGTCGTCGTTGCTGCCAAAGGCAATTCTCAGGATTACCGTATCGCGCACATTGGCAGGAATCTGGTCGAGATTAAAACGTCCGTTTGTCCACGAGGTCTCGTGATCGGCTGCGACAAACTGATCGGACCAGCCAAAATTTGACTGTCCGCCGGGCTCTCCAGACAAGTTACGACTGTTGTACCAGTTAATACCTGCGCCTTCGGCGTCGCCAATGGTCTGCCAGGTAGCGCCACCGTTGACGGAGTATTGTACGACTGCACCATCGAATCCCGGCTGCGCATCAACCCAATAATTCAATGAAATCATCGGACGCTTCAGGGCGGTCAAATTCAAACAGGGCCCGATCACAAATGAATTCTCGTTGTTATAGTAAGATCCGTTATTTCCCCCCGTCCAGAAAGCGTTTGATCCGGAGTTGGCAGAACTGATGATATTCCCGTTAGGAGAACCGAACGTCCAGCTGTTGGTCGTGTCGCCCGCATTGGTCACGGCCACCCAGGTCTCCTGACCGTTTTCAAAGTTGATATGATAGGGCGCGTCGTCTGAAAGGATGCGCAATTCCTGGATATATACCTGCTTGGTGGTATCGGCACTACAGCCTGCGTCGGTGCTGATCGACAGGTTCACAGGGAACGATCCGAATGTAGCATAGGTGTGCGCCGGATTCACCGTGCTGGCGTTGGCACCATCGCCGAAGGTCCATGCATAGTTGTTGATCGTTCCGAATTCCGAACTGGATTGGTCCACGAAATGGGTAGCATCTCCCTTGCAGTAAGCGCTCCAGATAAAGTCCGGCGTAGGAGGTTTCCCCACCACAATCGTCTTGGTTGTTTTGTTGTGACAGGCTTGGTTGGTGACTACCTCCAGCGAGATATTCTTTGTGCCGGGCGCTATGTATTGGTATTGCGGCTCTGCGACATTGCCCGTGCTTCCATTGGAACCTTCGTCATACAGCCAGTTCCAGGTGACTATTGTTCCGCTCGAAAGATTGTTCGGTATGTTCGATGACTGTGTGAACGTGAGGATATCTTCGATGCAATTGTTCCCTACAGTAATGACAGCCTGGGGTGCCGAAAACACAATAAGGTCCTTCGTCAGCGTAGCGGTAGCCGATAAAGAGTTGGTGTAAATATACTGCAGCTGGTAGGTGCCCGCCAGCAATCCGTCGGTGTTGAGTTTCCACTCAGTTCCATCGTAGGCGATCCGGGTCAACAGCGCAGGCGAAATGGCCTGGAACCTGGTTGGATTCTTCCCTGTAGAGGCCGGAGGAATACCGACCAGGGTAAGATCTCCCTGGTTGGCACATATCTGAGGATTGCCCAGTGCATTGGGTCGATTGTCTTCAAGAATGAAAAAGTCAACATCAGTGACCGGGTTCACCACGGTGAGGCGCTCTGTGAAATTAACACAGGTAGTAACGGGGTCGGTATACGTATAGCGGATGGTAATCGGCCCGAATCCGGCGTTCGCAGGATTAAACTGGCTGGTACCTGCTATTATACCCGGGCCTGTAAACACGCCTCCTGCAGGAAAGCCGTCGAGGTTATCGATGCCGTTGTTTTCGGCGTACACTGCCTCAAGACCGGCCAGGAAAACAGTGGGAAGTCCGTTGATGCGGACAAATATCTGGTCTGAAACAGAAACACAAGGTCCTCCCGCATCCGGATCGTTTGTAGCTATGGTAAGCGTTACACCACCGGCCGTGATATCGGCCGGTGTGAGGGTATACACAGAATTTACGTTGTTGATGGGTGAGAATTGGGCGGCGCCGCTGCCACCACTCCATAGTACCGACGCTGTTGCTCCACCCGCCGAAGCGGCGAGACTTATGGACTCGTCTTGGCAAACTGCAAAGTCGGAACCTGCGGCAATTTGAGGTGCCTCATTGACGGTTACCTGCAAGTCGTCGAATGCGGAGGTACAGGGACCGGCACCATCATTATCATTCGTGGTGAGTCTGAAGTTGAGAATGGTGCCGACGTCGGCCGCAGAAGGCTGATAAGAAGACGTAGCGACAACGCCCGTTACACTCGTCGCAGACAGCGTACCGGTACCCGTCAACAGACTCCATAAGCCCGTGGTGGCACT
>DATHKA010000376.1:0-5468 GCA_035489615.1 Chryseolinea sp. | reverse complement strand
TCTTCGCCTTGCAAAAGCTGGGCGCAAAGATCATGGTGTGCGGACCTCCGACATTGTTGCCCAAATTCATTGGCCAGCTCGGGGTTGAAGTGGAGTTCGACGTGCGAAAGGCCCTGTTGTGGTGCGACGTGGCCAACGTGCTGCGCATTCAGCTGGAGCGCCAACAGATTAAGTATTTCCCTTCTCTTCGCGAGTATTCGCTTTACTACGGCATTACCAAGAAAATACTCGACAGCCTGAAGAAGCAGATCGTGATCATGCATCCTGGTCCCATCAACCGCGGGGTCGAGCTTAGCAGCGATGCCGCCGATTCGCAACACTCCATCATTCTCGATCAGGTTGAAAACGGTGTGGCCGTGAGAATGGCTGTCCTGTATCTTCTTGCCGGTAGCAAATAACCCCGCAGGGGGTTCGATTTCCCATTCCCATATTTTGTAATTTGCCCTGAAAATCAGGGAAATGATCTACAATTCTATTGTTGAGACCATCGGAAATACGCCGCTGGTGAGACTGAATAAAGTTGCCAAAGGCATACCCGGAACAATCCTGGCGAAGGTTGAATATTTCAACCCCGGCAATTCCACGAAGGACAGGATGGCGTTGAAGATGGTATTGGATGCCGAGAAGGCTGGCCTGTTAAAGCCCGGAGGTACGATCATCGAAGGAACATCCGGAAACACGGGCATGGGCCTTGCGCTCACGGCAATCGCCCGGGGCTACCGTTGCATCTTTACGATGGCAGACAAGCAATCGCAGGAAAAGATTAATATCCTGAAAGCCGTTGGAGCTGAGGTGATTGTTTGTCCTACAAACGTGGCACCCGACGACCCACGCTCGTATTACTCAATCGCGCGAAAACTCAACAAGGAAATACCGAATTCATTCTATCCCAATCAGTACGACAACCTGTCGAATACCGCTGCGCATTACGAAACGACCGGCCCCGAAATCTGGGAGCAAACGAAAGGCAGGATCACTCACTATGTGGCCACTGTGGGCACCGGCGGATCAATGTGCGGAACAGCAAAATTTCTCAAGGAACAGAATCCCGCGCTCGTAACCGTGGGCATCGATACGTATGGTTCCGTTTTCAAAAAATACAAGGAGACCGGTCTTTTTGATGAAAATGAGATCTATCCTTACCTGACGGAAGGGTTTGGTGAAGACATTCTTCCAAAGAATGTCAACTTCGATGTGATTGACGTGTTTATCAAGGTGACCGACAAAGATGGCGCGATAGGTGCAAGAAGATTATCACGCGAGGAAGGACTATTCGTGGGTTGGTCCAGCGGGTCGGCAATTCACGGTGCGCTGGAATACGCCAGAGAAAACCTCAAGAAGGATGATGTGATGGTGATTTTGTTGCCTGATCACGGAACCCGTTATCTCGCCAAGGTGTACAACGACCAATGGATGAAGGACCACGGCTTCCTGGAAACACGTACTTTTGGTTCGGCTCGCGAAATTCTTTCGGCGAGAAACGGCAAGAACAGCCTGTTTACGGTATCGAAGTCTTCACGCGTCGGCGATGCCATTCGCGTCATGAACCGCGAGGGCATAGACCAGATACCCGTAACGGAGCAGGACAACTTTGTAGGAAGCGTCAGTGCGTCAAGTTTGCTGGAAAAAATCATTCAAGACCCGCAGTTGCAGGAGAAGCAGGTGGGTGACATTATGGATAAGCCTATGCTCTTTGTTGCCCCCGACAGCACGTTGGATGTCTTGTCATCGTTGCTGAACAAGGACAACAAAGCAGTACTTGTGCGCGATGCACAGGAACAAGTACACATCATTACGCAACATGATGTATTGAAAGCCATGACAAGCTAGCACGCGCGAATCAGAGACATCCGCCAATTTGAAACGACTCTTCCTGTTACTTTCTGTGTGGTCCCTCGCCTTCGACGGGTTCGCACAGCACACCCTTCCCGACAGCATCTCCCGGCGGTTCATTAACGTGCCTCGCGACAGTTCCTACGTTCAACAACTCAACCTGCTGGCGTCATCGTACTTAAAAACGGACCCCGTGACGTCGCGAAACATTGCCGCTTATTCGGCCGATCTTGCCCGCAAGATTAAATTTCCAAGTGGATATGCGCGCTCACTCACTTTAATGGGAAATTCGTACTGGTATGAGGGCATCTACGAGTACGCGCAGAATTATTACATGCTCGCCGCCCGTGAATACCACGCGCTGAATGATAGCATTGGCGTGTCCGGCGTATACAACAATATCGGAGAAGTGAACAAGCGCCTGGGTGAATCCTCGAAGGCGCTTGAGTACCTGGTGCGGTCGCTCGATTATAAGAAGAATGATTCAACGCGCGCATTAACACTCTACAACATCGCCGAACTGTATCTGGAGCGCGCCGAGTTTGAGCGGGCACAACAATATATTGATGAGTCTATGGCGTTGGCCATTCGTCACGGCGACGAGCGGGTGATTGCATACAATGAGTGGACGATCGCGCGCATGAAGATGAAACGAGGCAACTATGCCGAGGCGAAGCACTACTTTATCAGCGCTGAGGAGCGTTGGAAGCAACTGGGTGAAATCCGATCATTGATTCAGACTTACCAGGACATGGCGGTGCTCGAGAGAAAGAAGGGCGATCTCGACGCGGCAGAAAAATATCTGCGACAAACCCTGGAGCTGTCGAAACAGTTGCGCGTGCCCGACCTCCGCGTAACAACGCTGGCGGAATTTGCGCGTGTCGATTCTGCGCGGGGCAACTACCGGAAGGCGCTACAAATGTTTATGCAATCTGTGCGGCTCAAGGACAGCGTCTACAACCTGCTGAAGTCGGATCAGGTCGCCCGGGTGCAAGCCATCTATGAGACCGAACGGCACGAGCAGGAAAATCTGCAGTTGCGCAGTGAGACAGCGTTAAAAGAAGCACAACTGGCCACCCAGAACGTATTGATCATCGCGATAACGGTGGGGCTAGTCATCGCGGCCGTATTAATGTATTTCCTCATTCGGCAGCGAAGAAAGATATTGGAAGTAAATCGGGATTTGCAGGCAAAGAATGGAGAAATTCATGAGCAAAAGCTGGCGATCGAAGGCCAGGCGGTGGATCTGCGCGGGCTGAACGACCAGTTGCAGGACCTTAACAGGTCCTTAGAGCACCGTATCGATGAACGAACGCAGCAACTTCGCTTGCAAAATGAGCGACTCGCCGATTACACGTTCATTAATGCGCACAAGCTTCGTGCACCCGTGGCCAGCATCCTGGGACTGATCAGCCTGTTAGAGCAGGCCGATCAGGGGGAGCAGGAAGAGATACTCAGGCATCTCAAAACTTGTGGTCTTCGCCTCGACGACACCATCCATGAAATTGGACGCGACCTCGAAGGCGCTATGGTCAGTGACAAATAAATCAGTCTTCCAGGATTTCTACTTCCACGCGAACGTTCTCTGAAGCACGAGCACTCATTTTGTCATGGATCGGCTTCTTTCCACCCCACGCTTTGATCTCCATACGCGCGGGCGCAATACCGTTCTTGACAAGATAATCACGGATGATTATGGCCCGTTCTTCCGAAAGCTGCTTGGCCGACCCCAATCCCTCCTTCGTGTCGTTGAGAGCGAAAAAGCTCTCGCTTCCTTTACCCATACTGATGATCTTACCCGTAGCGTTACCGTTGGTATGTCCGTGTAAACGAATCTTGTACTTGGGATTCTCATTTAGCATGTCAAGCAGGCTGTTGACTTCGAATCTCGATTCAGGACGCATGATTGACGCGTCCTTGAAGAAATACACATTGTACATGATGGCAATGTCTCCCTTCTTGAGGCGCGTGAGTTCAAAAGGAACCACCACCGCGCCCGTTGCGTCGCGGATAATTTCGCCACCCGCCTCCGGATCGCTGTAGTTAAGGTCACGCTGTGCCTTGCCATAGCCGAACACGTCACAAATGAGCGACATGTTGCCCGACTTGCTCGCCGGGGAGGCTACCTTAACGATCGTGTTGCCCTTGTAAGATCCCATCTTGCGTGTGCGGTCAACGTCGATAATATCAACGTCGCCTTGCAATTTCTTTTGGTCTGATACGCGCGTGATTTTGAAAAGGAACTTGGTTCCTTCACTGGCATCATCCACCACCGCGCTGGCGGCGTCCTCGATAGGCGGTTCGGTGGCAGATGCATCATTAGGAGTCGACTCAGCGAGGGTGCTGGCGGCCGTTGCATTGGCCGGTGCCGAAGCTTCGCCGGACAAAGACGTTTTGGTTTCGGCAGCGACAGTCAACGCGTTTGCGTCAGCTTTGTCAGCGGGTGGGCCGAAAACCGACGAGCTGCCGGAGCCTCCATCCGCACGTTGAGAAGCTGGCGAAGCCACGACGATATCTTGTCCTACGGAGAGATCGGTGAAAGACCCTTTGTATACCCACGTGTCGCTGAATTCAGATTCACTGCGCAGCCGCTGGGCCGCTTCGATGGCCGCAGGAAGGTCAGGCGTGCTGAGCACATACACATAATAGAGGTTACGCCGCTTGTTCATTTGAAAGCGCGCATCAAGTTTCACATCCTTCTTGGCGTGATTGGTAAAACGCACAGCATTGTTTTGCTGGGCAAACGCTCCGATCACGACGTAGTTTGGGACCGCATCGTCAAACTGCTGGAGCTCAAACGGAGCTGCCACGGTAGGCTGTAATAAGCAAAGAATAAAAAATAAGCCTACCAGTGTGAAAAAATTAGGGGTCTTCATACACTGGGATTTAGGGTTAACCTCTAAATAAAAGCAAGATAGATAAAGCGTTAACAAATGTCAACTAATAAACTACCAGCCAACATGTTACATGCTTGAAAGCACTTCAAAAGACACCTGTAAAGACACCCCGTTTTCGTCGACAAGCGTCAGCATGTGACGACCAGCCGACGCATACAGAGGCAGGAAGTGTTTTCCCCTGGTCGTCCCGACGTACTTTTCGTCGACATGCCAATGAACGGTTACCTCGGGGTTGCGGTGCGCCAGTTCAAAAACAGCCTGTCCCATACGGCCATCCAGTTCGCGGGGGATGAGAATCCGAGCGTTTGCTTTCGGATAGATCAGGCTCATGATCACCTGGTTTTCGGACATGGCGCAATCGGAACGGAAAGGCGGAAGTGGTTTAAAGGAGAGGTGCCGGTTGCGATAAAAATGCTCCTCGAGTGGTGGCAGAACGAACCAGGTGACCGGCTCGATTTCGGCCGCTGATGCACAAGTCCTGTGGAGCCGATAGCGATAATCGTGAGAAAGGTGTAAGCGCTTGTGATAGTTGCAGGGCGTGGAGGAAAGCCCCGCAGCTACAACCCATGCGCTATACGTGTCTGGACACAGATCCCCTTTGCGTCGGCCACTTTGTGAGCATAGCCTGACCTGCTTCATTTCGGATAATGGGGCGACAAACCATGATCGCTCTTTCAACCGGGAAAAGATGTCGAACATCACAGGCGCTGCCGCATCGGTACCCGTTAATCCGGGCCG
>DATHKA010000375.1:0-13011 GCA_035489615.1 Chryseolinea sp. | reverse complement strand
CCTGAAGCAATTACAGACCTACCTTAAACTCGGCAATTTCAAAACGGGCCTGCTCATCAATTTTCAGGTCGCGCATCTCAAAGACGGTTTGAAACGAATCTCAAACTAACACGATAAGTTCAGCGCATATCTCCTCTATCTTATGACTACTGCATTGTGAATCAACACCAACCCTATTGAACACCTCAGCCAACTCTCGACGGCTTGCCGCCGAAGCAGCCGCGTTCCGGTTCACGGCCCTCCTCCAGGCCTCGGGTAACCCTCCTACGAAGCGCTGCCCCTGCCCAAAGCGGTCAATAGATAGATACTTCCATACCTGGGCATCAAAGCACGTACCTACTTGACACCTACGCACCCCAAAAAGAACTCTGTGCTCTCCCCATCCTGGATTTCAAATTTCAATTTGCTTCCCAATATGAATAACGGCTGCTTCTTTCGAAATCTCCTCTGTTGAACGAGGCTATCATTGATTGCACGGCAGGGGCCTTAAGAACACCTCAGCCAACTCTCGACGGCTTGCCGCCGAAGCAGCCGCGTTCCGGTTCACGGCCCTCCTCCAGGCCTCGGCCTTAACCCTCCTACGAAGCGCTGCCCCTGCCCAAAGCGGTCAATAGATAGATACTTCCGCCCTTCACAATAAGCACGAACCTACTTGACACCTACGCACCCAAAAAAAGATCTCTGTGCTCTCCCATCCTGGATTTTTTTAAACTATCACCCTACGCACCAACTATCCTACAGTATGCGATTGCGACTTTTCTTCCGAGAACGCCTGCAACACAATCTTCGCCTTTGCCTTACCCACAACTTGTTCTATCTCTTCCGCACTCGCTTCACGCATCTTCTTCACCGATCGAAAGTGTTGCAAGAGCTTCGTGGCAGTCTTTTGGCCAATGCCTTCCAATCCCTGCACTTCAGACTTAAGAGGTTTCTTGCTGCGCTTCAAGCGGTGGAAAGTGATCGCAAAGCGGTGGGCTTCATCACGGATGTATTGCAGCAAAAGAAGGCCGGGTGACTTTTTGTTGATATGCAACGGGAGCGGATCTTCCGGATAATAGATTTCCTCCAGCTTCTTCGCTATACCAATGATAGGAACCTGTCCGTATAGGTTGAGCTCTTTCAAGGCCTCACAGGCGCTGCTCAATTGACCCTTGCCGCCATCCACAACGATGAGGCTAGGCAATTGCTCCCCCTCTTCTAAAATTCGCTTATAGCGACGTCCCACAATTTCCTTCATCGAGGCAAAATCGTTCGGCCCCTCTACGGTTTTGATGTTGAAGTGGCGGTAGCCCTTCTTGTCCGGCTTGCCGCCCACAAATCGCACCATCGAGGCTACCGGTATGGTGCCCATGATGTTGGAGTTATCAAAGCATTCAATTACCTCGGGCAACTGTCGCAGCTGCAAGTCTTTCTTGAGAATGTCCAGCACTTCGCGTTGCTTCGACTTCTTTCCTTCGCGGAAGATCTCGCGTTCGCGCCGCAGCTCTAATGCGTTCTTGACCGAAAGTGCGATCAGCTTCTTCTTATCACCTATCTGGGGAATAACATTCTCCACTTCGCTTTCCAAAACAATGATGGGCACGTTCGAGAGAATCAGTCGATTGGAACTGTGCGTTTGTTCGCGCAACTCCACCGCCGAGATGCTCAGGAGTTCATCATCGGGCTCGTCCAGTTTTTTCTTTAGCTCCAGTGTTTTGGAATAGATAATGGAGCCTTCCTTGATCTGCAGGTAGTTGACGTACGCGTACTCCTCAAGGCTGGTGATGGTAAATACGTCGATGTCGGTAACGTCGCGGTTCACGACCAGTGACTTGGTCTGGAATCGCTCCAGCGTATCGAGTTTCTCCTTGAATCGCTGGGCACGTTCGAACTCCATGTTTGTGGCGGCCTCGTTCATATGCCTCGTAAAGGTCTGGTATACAAGGCTGAGATTACCCTTCAGGATATACCTTGCCAGTTCGATTTCTTCCCGGTAGGAGTCTTCATCCTGCAGTCCTTCGCAGGGACCTTTACAGTTGCCCAGGTGGTATTCCAGGCACACCTTGAACTTCTTTTGCGCGACGTTCTGTTCACTGAGCAGCAAATTGCACGTGCGAATGGAATACAGTTTACGAACAAGCTCCAGCACGTTCTTCATGGCCACGACGCTGGAGTACGGTCCGAAGTATTCGCCCTGGCTGAGGTCGTACTTGCGCGTGTAGATGATCCGTGGAAAACGCTCCTTCAATATGCAGATGTATGGAAAGGTTTTGTCGTCCTTGAGCAGGATGTTGTACTTCGGCTGGTTCTGTTTGATGAAGTTGTTCTCCAGGAGCAAGGCATCGAACTCACTGTTGGCAACGGTGAAATCGATGTCAGCGATCTCGGACACGAGCTTTAGCGTCTTGCGATTGACACCCGTGTTCTTGTTAAAATAGCTGGTTACCCGCTTGCGGATGTTCTTAGCCTTGCCGACGTAGATCAAGGTCTTCTCTTCGTTGAAGAACTTGTACACCCCGGGAGAGTCCGGTAGGCGCTGAACAACTTCTTTAATCCGGTCGTACGGTGTAGCCATCGCGGGGTAAATATAAGGGTATTCGGGGGTTGGTTGCCAGTCTGAAGACTGGAGGGGTTCATCGCACGGATGATGATGAGGCACAAGTCTCCCGCCTGATGAATGCTTTATAGGCAAGCGCACCTGGGAAGACTTGCGCCAACTTTAGCGTGGCATCAAATCAACCAATCAAAAGATCAACAAATAAATCAATTATTCGGATCCCAGGTCTCATCGTCGGCCGTGTTTAAACCGGGCGTGTCAGGCGTTTCATAGACGCTGCAGTCCAGTGAGATGTCGAGTCCGCCGGAGGGTCGTTTGAACTGACCCTTTTTGTAATCGAGTGTCTTGTCGGCATACACGCGTGTCATGTACTTCACCCAGATCGGGCGGGCGGTTGTTCCGCCTTGGCCCATTGTCCAATTGCGGTAGTGAATGGACCGCTCGTCACCACCCACCCATGCGCCAGACACAAGGTTGTGCGTTACACCCATATACCAGCCATCGGATGCGTTGTTCGTCGTTCCGGTCTTGCCACCGATCTCGTTATTGCTTTTGAGTTCATGGGGGAGGGCTACTGAAGTTCCACCCGCTTCTTCTACACCACCCATAAGCATATAGATCATCTTGAATGCGGTTTGTTCGCTGATGGCCTGACGGGTCTTCGGCACAAAGTTCTCGATTACGTTGCCGTTCTTATCTTCGATGCGCGTGATGTAGAACGGAAGGGTGTGAATCCCGCCGTTAACGTAGGTGCTGTACGCGCCTATCAACTCGAACAAGGATACGTCGCTCACGCCAAGGCACAGCGCGGGTACCGCATCGAGCTTGCTCGAAATACCCACGCGATGAGCAAAATCCACAACGTTTGATTCACCCACCTTCTGCATCACCTGGGCGGTGATCGAGTTGAGTGATCGTGCCATCGCCTGACGCAGATTGTAAGCAACCCCTGTACCGCGATCACCTTCGGCATTGGGAGGACTCCACGTGCCACCAGGCACCTTGAACGTAGGAGAGACGTCCAGCAGTTTCTGACACGGCGAATAGCCATCTTCCATTGCCCGTCCATAAACGAATGGTTTGAATGCAGATCCTGGCTGACGCTTGCCCTGACGGACGTGGTCGTATTTGAAATATTTATAGTTGATGCCGCCTACCCAGGCCTTGATGGCGCCGGTTGCCGGATCCATCGACATGAAGCCCGATTGCAGGAATCGCAGGTAATAATTCAGTGAGTCAATCGTACTGAACAATGTATCGCGTTCACCGCCATAGGTGAAGATGCTCATCTTCTTCTTCTTTTTGAGCATGATCTTCACGGAGTCGCTGCCCTCGCCATAACGTGCCACGAGATACTTGTACGCATCCGTTCGCTTGACTTTCGTATCCAAAAATCCCTTGATCTCGTTTCGGTCGTCGTCGATCCAGGGATTTGATCCTTTCCAATGCGCGCTGAACGTCTTTTGCTGCGCCTTCATCGCTTCTAGCATGGCCTCTTCGGCATAGCGTTGCATGCGCGTGTCGATCGTCGTGTAAATCTTCAACCCGGATTCCTCCAGATCGATGTTGCGCGCCCTTGACCAGCGGATCAGGTCATTTTTGATCACGGCGCGGAAGTATGTGGCGATGCCTTCGTTCTGGTTGAGTACCCGGTACTTCAAGTCGATGGGCGTCCGCAGCAAGGAATCGTACAATGCCTCGCTTTTGATGTATCCATGATCAAAGAGTTTGCCGATAACCTGATTGCGTTTCTTTAATGCGTTCTCGGGATTGTCAACCGGATTGAATCGTGTGATGGCCTGCTGCATGCCGACCAGAACGGCCGACTCCGGGATGTTGAGTTGATCGGGTCGCTTGTTGAAGTATGTCTCAGCGGCCACTTTAATACCATAGGTAGTTCGTCCGAACGTAACCGTATTCAAATACATCGCGATGATTTCTTCTTTCGTGAAGTTGCGCTCGAGCTGCACGGCAATGACCCATTCCTTCGTCTTGTTGATTAACTTTTTCAGTGCGCCGCGAAACTTGATGGCCCCCTCCAGTTCCTCACCACGCGTTCCGAACAGGTTCTTGGCTACCTGTTGCGAGATGGTACTGCCACCACCTTTGGCACCCGAGTTGAAGGTGACAATTCCAAAGGCTACGCGCAGGTAGGCCTGGAAGTCCAGCCCCGAGTGATCATAAAACCGGTGATCTTCCGAATACAACAGGGTGTTTACCAGATCAGGAGAGAGCTGGTCGTACGTTATCTGACTGCGGTTGTAGCGGAAATAACGGCCCAGGGAAACACCGTCGGCAGAGATAAGCTCCGAAGACAGGTCATTCTCCGGATTTTCTATGCTTCGCAGGCTCGGCATACCGCCAAACAGTCCAAACAAGTCGCTGCTAACCGCCAACACGTACAGGGGCAAGCCCAGCACGATGCACAGCAGCGCGATCCAAATCGCTTTTACGCCCCGTTTGTACCACACACTCCTGCTAAGCAGAATATCCTTATTCGGCTTCTTTCGGGTAATTTTTTTCGAAGAATTGAAGGTATTCATCCAGTCCCTTTGTACGGTATAAGATATCGAAATTGTCCTTGGTGATCACAAAGCTATGGAATTTGTGGCTCCTTAACTCGGTGAGTGTAGCGAGCTTTTCGTTAAACGTTTTTACATATTCGATGGCTGCACTTACCCGGGGCAGTCCGTCGACGAGCGTCATGGTATTTTCCGGGTTAAACACCATGTTGGTTGACTTCAGTCTCAAGTCGCGGAAGTTGTCCATATTGAATTTTTCCAGCGTGAGCGTCGGCAGGTTGCCGAGGTTTTCATCGTTGCGGTAAATCATCACAAAATAATGAGGTTCATTCAGCGAACGGATGTATTGCACGCCAACGCGTAGCGTCTTTGCGTCCTGCACCTGACGAGAAGCATCCAGTAGGGTTTGCGCATAGGCGGCCAGGTCAGTCCCGGCGTTTGCCTTCAAAAACTCGCCCAACTGATATTGGTACTTCGAAATGTCCTCGGTCTTACCCAGGATCAGAATTTCCAGTAGCTTAAGCGTTGGCGTGAATGTGCTGACACCTATGGCGTGCGCCTCGTTGATCAATCGTGTGGCTTTTATGTAGTCATGGTCTACATAGTTCGCATACGCCTCTTTATATAGTTCCTTTTGTTTCTCCGTCGCCAGATTCGATTCCTTCATGTAGTCGGGATTGTCGAGCGTCTTGCCAAATGTCGAATTGGGATGCTTGGTGCGAAGGGTGTTGGCGTATTGTTCAGCCTTAGCGGCGTCTGTGTCTTTGTACATGAGGTACATCCGATACAAGATCTCGGGTTCATATTCTGTTTCCGGAAACCGCTGAAGCAATCTCGTGAAGTAATCGGCCGCGTTCTCGTTTTCCTTCAATTTGAAATAGTAGATGTCGCCGACGTTGAAGTAAGCATCCTCAATTTTTTTCAAAGCCTCTTTCTTCTCTTCGTCGGTGCGTGGAATCTGACTGTTCACCTTGACAAACTCTGCCGCAACGGGATCGGCAGGCGCCACTTCCGCCAAGGGCTTTTGGCTGCTGGCTATGGCAGTAGAATCGCCGGCACCGCCATTGGTTACCGCCGCTTTTGACGACCGCAGCGATCGTCGCCAGTTGTCTTCCAGTACAATGTCTCCCCACACGCGGCGGAACTCCGTCTGGCCGATTGACATAGCCGATGGATTGCCAAAGTACCAGTCGGCTGATTCGTCGCCGATACTCGAGTCATCACCGCTCCCAAAAACATCGTCGGTTGCATTGATCTCGATGCGGTTGCGTCGCTTCTTCTTGCTCACATTCTTTTCAGCCAGCGCTTTTTTGGCCTGATAGGCCGAGTCGATTATGGCGCGTAGCCCAACCGAATCGAGCGTCGACAGCCGCAGCAGACTATCCTGCCATTGAATAGTGTTCAGGTTTTCGACAAATTCGTCGAGTATTTCCTGGCGAGCCTTGATCGCTTCATAGTTCTCATAATCAAGAGGCAATGCCTGGATGGCACTATCGTAGTATGCTTGCGACAGTTTGTAGTTGCGCAGGGTGTCGTAGTAGAGTTCGCCAAGACGCAGATACGCTTCGCCATCAACCCGTTTGTTCGTCCCTTCGCGCACCGATTGTTTGAAGTCGGCGATTGCGTTCTCCACGTTCTTTTGCTTCAGCTCGAAGATCCCCATCTCATAGTAGATCTTGTCCCTGAACTCCTTGTTCTTGCTGTCCTTCAGCAGCTTCTTGAACGACTTTCTGGCTGCGTTCACGCTTTTGCTGCGCGAAATTTCCGTGACCTGCGCCATGTAAAGACGGGCGTAGAAGTCCACTTCGTATTCCGGGTTTGTCGCAATACACTTCCGGTAGTAATTGTATGCTTCCGATTCAAAGCCCAGCTTCTGATAGACCTGTCCGATGATGAAATAAACACGTCCCGGGCGGTCCTTCTTGCGCAACATGGGAGCCACCCCGGTGAGGTTGCGCACCATGTTGTCGTAGTCGGCCTGTTCCTGATAGAAGTAGGCTTTCTCCAACAGCAAGTGCTTCTGGTTGGTTTTGTCAAGCTTTTCCTTGGAGATGTAATCTATGGCAGACTGCCCATTGTTGTATTCCTTATATTCGGTAAAGGTTCGTATCAATTGAATGATGGCGCGATGACGCGCATCCGGCTCCTTGCTTTTGGTGTTTACATACTTGAGTGTTTGAATAGCGTTTCCGAAGTCGAGGCTATAGAGACGCGCCTTTCCCACCAGGATGTAACAGTCGTCTACCCATTTGCTGTTGGGATGGCGTTGAATGGCAAGTGATGCCATTTTGATCGATTCCTGGATATCTTTGTCGTAGCTGCTCGCCATCGCAGTGTCGACCGTAGGATAGAGACGCAGAATTTTGTTGTAGTCGTCTGACAGACCCGACCAGATCGTCTTTTCTATCTTCTGAATTTCTTCGCGCGCATAGTAATAGCCGTTGTAGTGCGCCGTTGTATTGTGGTATGCTTTGCTGGTCCAGGTGTTTTTCTCAGACGAACAGGAATGCAACAATACAATAGCTACACCAAGCAGCAAAAAATAGAAAGCACTTCTCACAAAAGGACGTATTGTCTAGATGACTAAAACGCAAAAAACTTGAATTCCATATTTAAATAAGACGGAATCTCTAATTTTGTGCAAAAAACGGGAATAATTTGCAACAGAAAAAAACCTTATCAAACTGGTTAGCCACCCGTTATCAGCTCGTTATTCGAAACGAAGAAAACTTCGCGGAGAAAACGAGCATGGCGTTTACGTACTCCAAAGTTATCTTTTTTTCCCTTATTCTGTTTACGGGGTTGTTCATCATGAGCCTGTTTATGGCCAAGACGATCCTGGCGCGATGGTTTGATCCGAAGCACGAGCAGATGGTGCTCAACCAGCAATTGTTTGAGCTGGCACAAAAGGTCGATTCACTCGGCCTTGAGGTGGAACGCAAGGATCAGTTCATCTCAAACTTGCAGCATGTTCTCAGCGGTGACACCAGCAACTTCAAAGATCCCGCCGAAGCGTTGCGTGGAGAGAACCAACCGCTTTCTCGTCCGGCGGATCTACAGGCGAGTTCGTCAGATTCGGTATTTCGCAAGGAATTCGAGCGATCGGACATGTCGCTTATTCCGGTTAGTTCGAAGTATCGGGAGCTGCAGGAAACGTTCTTTTACTCGCCCATATCGGGATTCGTTTCTGATCAATATGACGTCAAAAAAGGGCATCTGGGCGTCGATGTAGTCGCCAAAGTGAACGAGCCGATAAAGTGCATCGGCGACGGAACGGTGATTTTCAGCTCGTGGACGCAGGATTCTGGTTACGTGATCATGGTTCAGCACCGAGGTAACCTCATTTCGTCGTATAAACACAATGCTCAACTCTTAAAAAAAGTTGGTACTTTTGTCAATGGCGGAGAGATAATCTCCATAGTTGGCAATAGCGGGGAGCTGACGAACGGGCCACATCTCCATTTCGAGTTATGGTACAATGGCAACTCCCTGAATCCGGAAGAATTCGTCACTTTTTAAACTTTTTTTTAGACATGCTAACTTCGAAAGAACAAAAACGGGCGGCCGACGAGATCAGCAACTCGAGCAACAACATTGGCAAAGGCACTTTCCTCAAAGGCGACCTGGAGACCTACGGCAACATTCGCATTGAGGGCAAGATGACCGGTAATCTGATATGCAAGGCGAAGATAGCGCTGGGACAATCATCGCAAATTGATGGCAACATCCTTGCACAGAACGCCGATATCGAAGGCGAAGTGAAAGGCAAGATTGAAGTCACGGAGTTGCTGGTATTGAAGGCAACGGCGGTGATCAATGGCGATATCTTTACGGGCAAGATGGTGGTCGAGCCTGGCGCCGTATTCAATGGTACGTGCAAGATGGGCGCCGTGATCAAAGACATTAAAATAGGTGAGAATGGCGTCAACCGAACCATCCCGCAACCAGAAGTTAAGACCGTCTAATAACTACCTCAAGTATAGCAGCCTCGGCCTTCAGCTGCTGGCTGCCATCGCTTTCTTCGGCTGGTTGGGTTACCTCCTCGACCGACAACTGGGCATTCAATTTCCTGCGTTTATGTTAACGTTCGGGTTTGCCGCCTTTGGCGGCATGATGTACCAGGTGTATCGATCAATCAAACGCGACAATCCTTGATCCGATTTCTTGCGATCGTGCTGGCTGTTGCCATTGGCGTTGCCGGGCTGGTGCTGATATCGGTTAGATTGGGTTGGATAGAGGCAGCACCTTCGTATTACGTGCGATCGTTGCTGATACTCGCCGCTTTTACGGCCGTGATCTATCGTTACCTCGATCGCTTGAAGCAACCGGGATTATTTGTACAGATATATCTGCTGTCGATGGCCGTGAAGCTCATTGCCTACGGCGTTTATGTTGTGTTGATGATTGTTGATGATAAGCCGGGGGCCAATAAAAACGTCCTGTTTTTTCTCATTTTGTACGTCGTTTTTACAACCCTTGAAGTAGCGTTTTTGCACCGAAAAATTGCTGGAAACCGACCCCGTTGAATCAGGGCAAATATTTCTCAAAAGATTTTTTTCTGCAGCTTTCTTTGATACCTTTGCGCTCGTATTTCAAAACCTTGAAATTTGCGCTGAATGAGCATATTCTGGAGCCCTACGAAGCGTTTTTCCCTGTTCCTGGTACTGTTTTTTTTCATTTTTTCTGGCGCCGTTGCGGCACCCCAGAAAGGGCATGAAACGGCTGTAGCAGACGAGCACAAAGTGCCATTTGACGCTGGCAAAGTAATTCTCCACCACGTGGTGGACGATCACGTATGGCATTTGTGGGATCACGGGGGCACGATCTTCCTTCCTGTAATTGTGTATTCTGGTGAGCGCGGCCTCGAAGTATTCTCGTCCCGCAACTTTTACGACGAACACCACAGCAAGGTACCTTACAATGGGTATGTGCTTGATGAGCATGAACACATCACGCTCAATGGCGCATCGGTACTCGACGTTTCTATTACGAAGAATGTCGCCATGTTGCTCATAACCGCTGTCATTTTGGTTTGGGTATTCGCGTCGGTTGCGAAGGGTTACGAAAAAAATCGCGGAAAGGCACCGAAAGGCATTCAATCATTCCTCGAGCCAGTGATCGTTTTCGTACGCGACGAAATTGTGAAGCCGAACATCGGCCGTCACTATGAGAAGTACATGCCGTACTTGCTTACCTTGTTCTTCTTTATTCTCTTCGGTAACCTTCTGGGCCTGTTACCAGGCGCGGCTAATCTCACAGGTAACATTGCGGTGACGTTGACACTGGCGCTCATCACGTTCATCATCACCAACGTGAAAGGAAATAAGGCATACTGGTCGCACATTTTCTGGACGCCGGGTGTTCCGCTGCCGCTGCGCATCGTCATTCTGCCGGTTGAAATTATCGGGATATTCACCAAGCCGTTCTCACTTACCATACGTCTTTTTGTCGCGATCACGGCGGGTCACATCGTATTGCTCAGTTTGCTCAGTCTGGCGTTTATTTTTGAAAGAATATCGGTTGGAATTGTATCCAGCCTTGTTGTGCTCTTCATTAACCTGATTGAATTACTAGTGGCAGGGATTCAAGCGTATGTATTTACGCTGTTCTCAGCGCTGTATATTGGAATGGCCACAGCCGAGCACAAGCACCACTAGGAGAAGAGTACTTGGTCTCGAGTCCTTAGTCCTTTGAAGTTGTTAGCGGAAGGTGCGGCTTCTGACTGTAGGATAGAATAGAGTTGAACACGGAATTTGAACGAACTAAAAAATTAAAAATACTATAGACCAGTACTCAGGACTGAATACTCAGACTCAGTACTTGCCAAAGATTTCCGGCCCGAGAAACGAGCCGGTTTGTTTCACTTAATAAATACGTACAGTTATGTTATTAGCATTATTGTTGGACATCAGCTACGCAATCATGGGCGCTGGCATCGGTGCAGGTCTGGCAGCAATTGGCGCTGGAATTGGTATCGGTCGCATTGGTGGCTCAGCGATGGAAGGTATGGCACGTCAGCCTGAAGCTTCTGAGAAGATTCAGGGCGCCATGCTGATCATCGCGGCACTTATCGAAGTGGCTGCGCTTTTCGCGCTGGTTATTTGCTTGTTGATTTCGTTCAAGAGCTAAGCTTAAAGGGCCGCACTGGCAATGGGCCGGGCGGCCTTTTTAATTTTACGACTATCATTTACGTTGAATATCATTCGTACAGTTTGAAAATATGGATCTCTTAACCCCAGGCACCGGTCTTATCATTTGGCAGACGTTCGTATTCGTGCTGCTGGTTTTCCTGCTGGCGAAACTCGCCTGGAAACCTATTCTCCACTCGCTGAAGGATCGCGAAAAGTCGATCCAGGATGCACTTGATACCGCTGAAAAGGCGCGTCAGGAGATCTCCAAACTGAAGTCTGACAACGAGCACCTCCTGCAACAGGCACGTGAGGAACGCGATCGCATGTTGCGCGAAGCCCGTGAAGCGGCGA
The DNA here is from genome assembly GCA_035489615.1 of Chryseolinea sp. Lineage (GTDB taxonomy): Bacteria > Bacteroidota > Bacteroidia > Cytophagales > Cyclobacteriaceae > Chryseolinea. The sequence goes on along the minus strand of DATHKA010000375.1, from coordinate 1,471 downwards.
TCCGGCTACGGGAAGAGACTGAAGCTGCCGCCAAGAAATCGGCCGACAAAATCCTGGACGATGCCCGTGTTGCCATTGGTATCGAAAAGAACGCAGCCCTTCGCGACATTAAGGAGCAAGTGGCCCTGTTCTCGCTTGAAATTGCCGAAAAACTGTTGCGTGAAAAGCTCTCTAACGACAAGTCGCAACGCGATCTCGTCGATCGCTACCTCAAAGACATAAAGGTTAACTAACCATGACCGATTCCAGAGCCGCTGCCCGATACGTGAAGTCACTGCTCCAGTTAGCTGTGGAGAAGAATGTATTGGAAGACGTTCACCAGGACATGCTGCTGTTTTCAAAGGTCGTTCGCGAAAGCAAGCCGTTTGAACTCTTGCTGAGCAGCCCGATCATTAAGCATGACAAGAAACGCGAAATTCTCCAGGCAATATTCAGCGGTAAGGTGAGTACACTCACCCTGTCCATCTTTGATATTCTGACCAAAAAGAATCGCGAGCCCCTTTTGCCCGCGATTGCCGTGCAATTCCACGCCGCTTACAACGAGTATAAACAAATTGGCAAGGCCACGGTTACTACGGCTGTCCCGTTGGATGAGGCCCTGCGGGCACAGATCCGTGCGCTGGTTCAGCAGTTATCAAAACGGGACCAGATCGAGCTTACGGAAAATATTGATAAGAGCATGATCGGCGGTTTCGTACTCAATGTTGGTGATCGCCAGATCGATGCTTCGCTTAAGAACAAACTGAAGTCATTGCAAGTGAAGTTTAGTCATAATCCATACATCAAAGAATTTTAAGCTCCTAAATACCATGGCAGAGATAAGACCAGAAGAAGTGTCGGCAATATTGCGGGAACAACTATCCGGCTCGCGCACCGAGGCGCAGCTTGAGGAAGTAGGAACTGTTCTCACAGTGGGCGACGGTGTGGCGCGCATCTACGGCCTCACACAAGCACAGGCCGGTGAACTTATCGAATTCGAGAATGGCCTGAAGGCGCTCGTACTTAACCTGGAAGAGGACAACGTCGGCGCCGTGCTGTTGGGAGATTCTGAAGGCATTCGAGAAGGCGATACGGTGAAGCGCACGGGCAAAATTGCCTCGGTGAATGTGGGTGATGGCGTCCTCGGTCGTATAGTCAACACGTTGGGTCAGCCCATAGATGGCAAAGGCAACATCGCCGGTGAGTTGTATGAAATGCCTCTTGAACGTAAAGCGCCTGGCGTAATCTTTCGCCAGCCGGTAAACGAGCCGTTGCAGACGGGTATCAAGGCCATCGACTCGATGATTCCCGTAGGTCGGGGTCAGCGCGAACTTATTATCGGCGACCGTCAGACGGGCAAGACGGCCGTGGCCCTCGACACCATTGTGAACCAAAAGGAGTTTTACGAAAAGGGTGAGCCTGTATACTGCATTTATGTAGCGATCGGTCAGAAGGCATCTACCGTAGCTGCCGTGGCGGCTTCGCTTGAAAA
>DATHKA010000374.1:0-8039 GCA_035489615.1 Chryseolinea sp. | reverse complement strand
TCGCTCATGGAGGGATTTTGCGGCGGCTGCGGCACGCGCGCCGTGTTCAGCGGCGATGGTCGCTGGCTCTATCTTGCCTCAAACAACAGTCCTCTGAAAAAGTATGCATTGTCGAACTTTGAAGAAGTTCTTATGATCTCTCCGGTGTCGGACGACCTGACCGGCCTGGCGTTAAGTAGCAATGGCAAGCTATTGGCGCGCGCTACCGAAAAGGTCATCACTATCTGGGACCTGGACAAGGGCGACTCCGTGGTAGTCAATGCCGCGGAAAAGGCAGAGTTTCATGAGGTGTCGTTCAACCTGGCAGGAAACGAGTTACTCGTCGCCTGCGACAACAATACGGCTATGCGCTGGAATGTGGCATCGAAGTCTTTCGGATCGCCTTTTACCGGGCTATTGAATATGCGCGATCGCGGCGGGCTGGATTACGATCCTAACTTCTACTGGCAATCTGCTGTAGCACGGTTTATCCGGTTTAAAAACAATATCATCCTGTCCCGCGATGGCAAGTCCCTCATCAAAGGAAAGTTGGGTACCCGCTTAAAACAATGGGATATAGCATCGGGAAAAGTCGTGATGGAATACGTTGGTCATGAAAAAGCTGCGCTTTGCTACGAGTTGTCGGCGGACGGCACGCGCCTGATAACCGGCGGAGGAGACGGGAAGATCATTCTTTGGGATACGCAAAGCGGCGACTCCCTGCAAACCCTTGATGCCTATCGCGAACCCATCTTCGATATTCACTTCAGCAGTGACGAATCAAAAGTGATCTCTTCGAGCTGGGATGGCACCATGAGGATTCACGACCTGACCACAGGGAAGACCTTAACGTACCTGGAATTTGAAAAGGGCTCTGCCTACAACATTCTGTTGAGTAGAGGCGATTTGTACTTTGTTACCGCGCGCCTCGACAACTCTTTACAGATGTGGGAGGTCGATACGAAAAAAGAGGTTCGGAACTTTGTCGGGCACACAGACATCGTGTCGGCAATAGCCTTAACGAAGGATCAAAAGACGTTGCTTAGTGCCAGCTGGGACGGTTCCATACGCTTGTGGGACGTGGGCACAGGACTCATGAGCACGAAACTCAAGGTAGCGTCTGGCGCTTTGCACGCTGCCGTTTTTAGTGCAGATGAGAAGTATGTGTATTCAGGAGGGGCCGATCGTGTGATCCGGGTGTGGGACATTGCCAGCTCAAAGGTCACACGCGAACTACGCGGTCACAAGTCCGAGGTCACGTCGCTGGTTTTGAGCACAGACAACAAGATGCTGATCAGCCACAGCGTCGATGGTGTAACTAAATTCTGGGATCTGAATAGCGGAAAGGAATTCTTCGAGCATATCCTCATCGGCGAGCGCGACTGGATGGCGAAGAGTCCGGAGGGCTATTTCAGCGGCACTGACGACGCACGTCGGTTCGTTCACTTTGTCAGTGGCACACGCACGTTTGCGGTAGATCAGTTTTTCAATGATTACTTCCGTCCGGACTTGCTGCCTAAGTTGTTTCAAAACCGTGGTGGATCTTCGCTGGACAAAGGAATACAGGGCAAATTGAAGTCATCAAATCCTCCGACCGTCAGGGTGGCCGTTGTGCCAATGTCTCCCGGCAAGGCGGAGGTGTTTGTTCGCGTGACCGACAACGGAAGTGGCGCGGGAAATCTCCGGCTATTCCACAACGGAAAGAACGTGTCCCTCAATCACAGCGCGCTGAAGCTTCCGCAGTCGCGTGGAGAAGCAACTACGTATCGGCAGGTGATCGAGCTGATCGGCGGGAGCAATGTCTTCTCCGCACAGGCAACCAATCGGGACAACATCGAATCCGATCCTCAAACGGCCAGCTACTTTTCTGAGCACGCCACCAAGAGTAGTACGTGCTATATTCTGTCGGTCGGAATTAACCAGTACCGCAATAGCAAACTTAGCCTGAACTACGCACGAGCTGACGCCCAATCGTTCTCGGAATTGATGCAGGGAAAGGCGACGCACTTATTTAAGAATGTAGAGCTCGTATCGCTGTTCGATACCGAGGCAACACGTGAGCGAATATTAGCGGCGCTGGAAGAACTCGCGGTGCGTGTAAGTCCGGAAGACGTGTTCATATTCTATTATGCGGGTCACGGAAGCATGGTCGACAATCACTTCTACTTCATTCCCACCGAGACGTCGCGGTTGTACGATGAGCGAACCTTGAACAAAGAGGCCATTGAGGCAATCCTGCTACAGGAGAAGTTCAGACAGATAAAAGCATTGAAACAACTGATCATCATGGATGCGTGCCAATCGGGCGGTTCAGTAGAGTTGCTTGCCACGCGCGGAGCGGGCGAAGAAAAAGCGATTGCACAACTATCCCGGAGCGCAGGGATACACGTGATGGCCTCGGCCGGAAGCGAGCAATTTGCTTCAGAATTTGCATCGCTCGGCCACGGTCTGTTTACTTCTGTTCTCATTCGCGCGCTGCAAGGAGAAGCCGACGGCGCACCAAAGGATGGCAAAGTGACGATCTACGAACTCAAGTCTTTCATTGACGATCAGGTTCCCGAGGCTTCCCGCAAGTTGAAAGGCAATCCTCAGTATCCTTACACATTCTCCCGTGGTCAGGATTTTCCTCTGGTCCTGGACAACTGACGCAAAAAAATTGCGCGTCTCTGACATGAAAGATGATAACAAAAGGTACACGCAATATTTCCCCCGTTTAAAAGTTTAAGTTGTATAACAACTTCCAATGACATTTTGACGTATCTTTGTTTATCTTTTTGTTAAGCTGTATCGAGATGGTAGAAGCTAACCCCGCCAAGTTCTATTTCGCCAAGTATTTTTTTCTTGGCTTCAGTTGCCTGCAATGGTTGGTAGCCGGCACGGTTTTCTTCCGGCATCCGTTCAATGCGCGCACGTTCTTCGTCGCACTCATTTTCATCACGATGGGCCTGTTGTGTTTTGTTTTCTTTCTGATTCTATCAGACAAGATCCGTCGGGTGGCCGTTGGCAAGAACAAGATTGTTGTCATTGAAGGCGATCGAAATGTTCGCTTTGGCTGGCCCGAGGTGAAATCATTGAAGATTGTCCCTTTCTTTAATTTGTACAAACTGAAGTTAAAGGGTAAGAAAGGAAGTATCTATTTTTTTCCTTCGCACAACATTGATCCTGCATTCGGACTGTTGAACAAGGACATCTCCAAGATGGGGGATATTGTTCAGAAGAAGAAAAAGGACTACGGGTTGAAATAAAAGACGCAGAGGGGAGCGGAGAATTGCTACCTCAATAGCCCGAGTTCCCTCCCTCCCTCTGTGAAGGCAGCAATCGCTTTATCCAGGTGTTCTTTTTCGTGTGCCGCCGAGATCTGCACGCGGATGCGTGCTTTGTCTTTGGCAACTACCGGGAAGAAGAAACCAATCACATAGATTCCCTTCTTCAGCAGCAAGTCTGCAAACTGCTGCGCCAACGCTGCGTCGTAGACCATGATCGGCACGATGGGATGCTCGCTGGGTTTGATATCGAAGCCAGCCTCAGTCATTGCTTTTCGGAAATAACGCGTGTTCCACTCCAGTTTGTCACGTAGCGCAGTGGTCTCTGACAGCATGTTGAACACCTCGATCGACGCCCCGGTGATGGAGGGCGCCAGGGTATTGGAAAACAGATAAGGTCGCGAACGCTGACGAAGGAGAGAGATGATTTCCTTGCGGCCCGAAGTGAAACCGCCTGAGGCGCCGCCCAACGCCTTGCCCAGCGTGCCGGTAATAATATCGACCTTAGCAGATACGCCGCAGTATTCAGGTACGCCTCGCCCCGTCTTACCTATGAAGCCTGTGGAATGACATTCATCGGTCATCACCAGGGCCTCGTAACGGTCGGCCAACGCGCAAATCTTGTCGAGTTGGGCAATAGTGCCGTCCATCGAAAAGGCGCCATCAGTGACAACGATGATCTGCCTGGCGCCTGCCGCCTTCGCTTCGTTCAATTGGTGATCCAGGTCAGCCATGTCATTATGTTTATAGCGATAGCGCATAGCCTTGCACAATCGCACGCCGTCAATGATGGAGGCGTGATTCAGCTCGTCCGAAATAATAGCATCTTCTGCGCCGAACAAGGGTTCAAACACACCACCATTAGCGTCGAATGCAGCGGCATAAAGGATCGTATCTTCCGTGCCGAGAAATTCCGATATCTTTTGCTCGAGCACCTTGTGAATGTCTTGTGTTCCGCAGATGAATCGAACGGATGACATGCCGAACCCGTGTGTGTCGATGGCGCGCTTGGCAGCTTCGAGGACCCGCGGATGCGACGACAGACCGAGATAGTTGTTCGCGCAGAAGTTGATCGCTTCGATACCATCGGTCGTTTCGATCACCGCTCCCTGCGGGGTGGTAATAATCCGCTCGCGTTTGTACAGTCCGGCACGCTCGATGTTTTCAAGTTCGCGTTGCAGCACAGGTTGAAGTTTGTCGTACATGTCTAGTTCGTTTTGGGCTTTGGTTTAATCACCGGACGAGGAATAACCGGCTTGGCCGGCACCTCACTCTTGAGTGGCGATTCATTGGGCACTTCCTGTGACTGCGCAGCAGTATCGGCCGCCCCGGGTGTAGTCGCCGGTGCGGCGGCCTCACCAATTTCGGTCGTTGTCGATTTGGACATTCCCGGTCGGGGAACCTTCATCACGGTCTTTGCAACAGGTGAAGCAACGGGTTTCGCGACCGGCGGAGGAACTGCCTTGGGTGTGTCGGTTGCCGACAGCTGGTACTTTCGTCTGATTGGGTTGATGAGATTCAACTTTTGAACCGTGAAGCTGTTGGGATGCATTTGATCGAAGTCCACTCTCCACGACTGCCACAATTCTGGCTCAGCGCTCTTGAATCGGGCGCTGTCGATCCGCTTTGATATGAGATAGGCTTCGAAGTCCATGTGCGAAAGTAATCGAAAATTGAGAATTGAGAGTTGAGAAATTCTGATCCACAAATCCAACGTACGCGTTCGTGTGCGCAAGACAAAATTAAAATTCGCTTTAAACGCGTGGCACGAAATACCTGACCGACCCACATGGCCAATTCCAAATAATCCTCTATTGCTCCAGGTATCTTTCGCCTGCACAGATGGCCTAACTGGCTGCCTAATTCCCAATTCTCAATTTTAAACTAATTTTGCATCGTTCATGGCAAAGGAAAAAGTACTCGTTATTGGCGCCGGAGGTCAGCTGGGTTCTGAACTCACGCAGGGATTATGGCGATTGCACGGCAAACATCAGGTTATTGCCACGGACGTCAAGCCGGCCGAAGGAATTCTGGCAACCGGCAATTTTGAAACGCTGGATGTGCTGAATACCACACGGCTTCAAAGTCTCATATCACAAAACAAATTCACACAGATCTATCATCTGGCTGCGGTTCTTTCCGCGACCGGGGAAAGGAATCCCAAACTCGCGTGGCAGCTGAACATGGACGGGTTGATCAACGTGTTGGATGCGGCCGTGGATAATAAAGTGTCGCGCGTGTATTGGCCCAGTTCAATTGCTGCCTTCGGTCCAACGACGCCGAAGATCAAAACGCCGCAAGACACGATCATGGACCCGACAACGGTATATGGAATCAGTAAGCTTGCCGGCGAACGATGGTGCGAATGGTATTTCAAGAACAAAGGATTGGACATACGCAGCCTTCGCTATCCAGGACTCATTGGATATAAGACCAAACCGGGTGGAGGTACGACCGATTACGCGGTCGATATTTTCTTTAAGGCATTAGCGGAGAAAAAATTTACGTGCTTTCTGAAGCCAGATACCTACCTGCCGATGATGTACATGGACGACGCTGTGAAGGCCACGCTTCAGCTGATGGAAGCGCCGGCTGCACAGGTAAAAGTGCGATCGAGTTACAACGTGACCGGGATGAGCTTTTGCCCGGCGGAGATTGCCCGGGAGATACAGAAATTTATTCCGGAATTTGAAATCAGTTATGCTCCCGATTTCAGGCAAGCCATCGCCGACTCGTGGCCCAAGTCGATCAACGATGCGCCCGCACGCATTGACTGGGGTTGGGAACCGTCGTTTGATCTGGATGATATGACCGCCGATATCCTGAAGAATCTCCCAGCGCTGTTAGCGGTCAATACACCTATGACTTGATCCTTCTTCGTTCGCTTAGTCCACAACCAGTCTGATAACCTGTTGCTTTGAGGACGATGAAAGCCTCACAAAGTAGATGCCCGGTGAAGTACTATTGGGTAGTCTAACCGTTGCTTGTCGTGAACTCAAGGTTGATGAATAGACAGCATAGCCGCGCGATTCATACACCACAACATTCACCGGTTGATCGTAAGCATCGCCAATTTCGACTGTGAAGCTGTGATCAATCGCCGGATTCGGATAGACACTCGCTCCATTGTCTGCTCCGCTCCAGTCAGCTACGATCACGAAGAAGTATTCTACGCTGTTGTCAAAATCCACTGCTTTCAGGCGATAGTAATTCTTGCCCCTGACGGGCGCATCATCGACAAGGGAGTAGATGGTCTTGACTTCAAGGCCACCCCTACCCTGGACGATGGAAATAGTGGCAAAGGAAAGATCATATCCGGAGCGTTGCACTTCAAAGTGATCAAAGTTTTTCTCCATGCTGGTGGCCCATTCTAGCTGAACACCTTGTTCACTAACACTTGCCACTTTGAAATAGGCGATCTTTACTGGAAGGGGACTGTTTGGAAGGCCGGCTATCCATGAATAGAAGGCTGAATTGTTTGACTGCATATTGGCAACAGTACCTGCCGGAGGAACTGCTACACTCCCACCGGACGTACCATTCACATAAAAACCAAACGGTACCCCTCCTACATTGCTATTGTTGTTATTGATAGTTCCACCTGTATTTGACAGTGACGCACCGGTTCCGTCTCCATCAACATAGACTTGACCTCCTACGCCAGCGCTGCAAGTCTTAATGGTAAAAGTCGGCCAGCTTGATATGTTTAAATCACCAAATATGACGAGGCGACCATTGCAATCTACCGTGACACTTACCCCGGTTTCAGTCATGGTGCCTTCGACAATCAAGTTTGCATATTTTGCCGGTGTACCGGGCACGCCCGTACCAACAACTATGCTACCTGAGCCGGAAGCGACCACGGGTCCCCCAACGGTGAAGCGCGAATCTGTGGCCGCACCTGGTGAAAGCTGGAGCATCCCTCCTGAAAAATTCAAAATGCTGGTAATCTTGACAACGCCAGTGTTTGTAAACGTGTTGTTATTCAACGCCAGTGTTGCGACGGTAAGATTTCCACTGTTATTAATAATGCGATAGTTGGTCAAAGTGCCGGTAACGGTCATCGTTCCGGAGTTAATGATGCTAGCACTTCCGTTGTTAGCATTGGTAAAAGTACCGCCCATTGTAAATGTGCCTGTATTCTCAAAATTATACCAGTTGTCAAGTGAGCCTGTCAGGGTGAAAGTACCCGCATTTTTGAGGGAAGCTGCTCCGGAATTTGCAATTTCTATATTAACTGCTGCTGCGTTGGTGCCGACTGTTGTAATGGTACCACTAGCCAACGTTACGGTCGATGAAGTGATGGTGAATTTTCCGCCAACTTTCAGCGTTCCACCGGTTGTCGTGAGTGGTGCGCTGGTTAGGGAAAGATTTCCGCTAATGTCTAAGGTTCCCGTGGATGAAATCGTTATGCTGCCGCCACTGGTCATTGAAAGATTGCCAGCGTATGTAACATGGTGGTTTATGATTACAACATCACCAGGTCCGGGAACAGATACTCCACCCCACGTAGCAGTTGAACTCCATGCACCTGGACCGCTGGACGTCCGCGTGGCGGCATGAGCATACGTGCAGCAGAGGGCAATTGCAGCAATGACTAAAATCTGTAAAATTCTCTTTTTCATAAGGCGATTTTTGACACACGCCTCCCCGGTCAGCTCTCGCTGATAACATTCCACTTCAAAATCAACTCTTGGGCTAAACGGGGATGAATGGGCTTACAAAGCTATGCAACAATCCGACCACCTCAACGAGTTGTATGACACGTTCATTCCATGACCTGGCGGATTCGCAGTC
>DATHKA010000373.1:0-4875 GCA_035489615.1 Chryseolinea sp. | reverse complement strand
GTACGCAGCCTGCGCGTAGAAGACATCAAGCTGCTGATCGCAGCCCGGAAAAATGGATACGCTTCGGTGAACCAGTTGCGGGATGCCGGATTGTCGGAAGCGGTACTGGAACGCCTGGCAGATGCCGATGCTTTTCGTTCCATGAACATGGACAGGCGAAACGCATTGTGGCACGTATCGGTGAAGGGGCACCAGCCGCAGGCGCTGGTTCATGAAACCCACACAGAGGAAGGCATAGATTTGCCGGTCATGCAGCTGTCGGAGCATGTCGTGCACGACTATGCCGCCACGGCTTTATCCCTGAAAGCTCATCCCGTAAGCTTCGTGCGTGATCAGCTCGACCAGTTCCGCATTCTTTCCGCCTCTTCCCTGGGCAAAGGAATGAACGGGGACTATGTAAAAGTTGCCGGGCTTATTCTTGTCAGGCAACGGCCGGGTACGGCAAGCGGGATCTGCTTCATTACAATTGAAGATGAAACCGGCACGGCTAACCTGGTTGTCTTTCAGAAGATGTTTGACAAATTCCGTAAGGAGATCATTCAGTCGAAGCTGATCATGGTGGAAGGCGAGCTGCAGATAGAAGGCGAAGTGATTCACGTTATCGTGAAAAAATGCCACAACTTTTCTCCGCTGCTTGGGAAGCTTACCGCATCCCGGGACGACAGCCTGGCGCTGAAGCACTCGCGGGCCGATGAGAAAAGCTCACCGTTCCTCGATAAGAAGCATAGCAACGATGTTATCCAGGGGAAAATCTTTCCCGAGGGCAGGAACTTCCGGTAACGGCAACCGTGACAGCATTGTATGAATTGCCTATCTTTAGTTAACGACAGCTTATCATCCACCATTTTGATTAGGTGAAAGTGTAGACAAATTTTATTTCTATGTGTTTCTTTAAATCGGAAGTTGAACGGTATATCGAGCTGATGGAGCATTATGCTGCTACCTTTGATACCATCACTGCGGAAATGGATTTGATGAAGGAGAAATTCAGTGAGCTGATCGGCCGCGACAGCGCGCTCAAATCCATTGGTCTTGGTCACAGTCACGAGCTTGGACTTCAACTCATGCAATACTCGCAGAAAGATGCCATGCCTTCTGCCTTTACCAAACAGGAACTTACCGAAATGCGCTGGTATCAAAGATTGCTCAGCGCCTATGGCAGTGATACAACGTATCACCGTTACTACGAGAACGGGTTCGATTATTTTCCCACGCATATTGTAACGGCCGGGGAACCCGATAAATTCAAGCTGTTGCGCTGGGGACTGATTCCCTTCTTTGTTAAGGAGAAAGATAAAGCGATGGTGCTGCGTACGCAGACATTGAATTGTATTTCCGAAGAAATGTACGACAAGCCTTCGTTCCGCGATGCTGCCAAAAACGCGCAACGATGCCTGATCCCAGTAACGGGTTTCTACGAGTGGCGCTGGCTCGATGAGCAGGGCACGGTGAAAGTACCCTATTACGTGACGTTCCGAGATCAGAAAATACGCTCAATCGCGGGTCTCTATAGTCACTGGAAAGACCCGGCTACCGGTGAATATTATAACAGCTACACGGTGCTTACATGTCCAGCCAACAATATTCTCGAATACGTGCATAACAACAAGAAGCGTATGCCTGTTTTCATTGACCAGGAAAATGAAAAAGACTGGCTCAACCGCGACCTGAAAAAGGATGATGTACTTGACTTATGCAAGCCGTTTACTGATCCCGCGATGCGCGCCTATACGATATCCAAGCTGCTCACCACACGCAATGTTGACATCAACGTGCCGGAGGTGCTCGCACCGTTCAACTATAACACGGCCATTCAGGAGGCCCATCAGTTCCTGTTAAACGGTGAAAAGAAAAAAGCTTTGCTGGCATTCAAGGATGCACTCAATGCTGATAAGGCGAAAGAAGAACATTTACAGCTGGCGGCTGGCCAGGAAGTGCTGACAGAACTTTCATTGAAGTGATCGACATCGCGTTAATCCGAGTACTGATTTGGCGCATGACATTCTTGCCAGTATTCGACTATTTTACGCAACGTACTTTCAAGACCCGACATACTTGGCGGTTTTATAAAAAATCCCTGGGCAGACATCGCGTAAGCATTCTGCACAGCCTGACGGTCAGTTCCTGTGGTAAAAGACAAGTAGGGTATACACCGAATACTTAACTCCCTGTTGTTTTGAATTTTCTGGCGAAGTTCAAAACCGTTGAGGATTGGCATATTTACATCCGACAGTATTAAGAATGGTTTGATGTCGGTTGACTCGATGTATTCGAGGGCCTTGTAACCATCTTCGAAAAAGATTATCCTGTTGGGATAATCCAAGATTAAAAACGCGTCTCTAATAAACAATTGATCGTCCGGATCATCCTCGATAACGATAATAGTCCCGTCCTTCCTGTTTGACATACGACCGGTTTACGCGGTATGGTCCCGCCATGTTAAAGTTAAGTTCTTTTACTTGGTATCCCAATTCAGGTGACGGCTGGAGGTTCTATGCACCCTCTATAACTATTCCCCTGTCATTGTAAACCGCTGCCTGATTAAAGGTGATCGGTACCTCATGTCATAGGAAGAAGTCATCGTACCTTGCCGGTAAGCACCGAAGTTTCAGGTGGGTAACAGAATTTGTCGAAAGGTTAAAGCTGTGCCCAGCACAGTAGCTGCATATTCTTGTGATTGTATGACGCAACGGTGTTCGCGATCTTTTGCTACTTTAACTTAATGCGTCACCGCTGAATGAAATATGTATAGACTGAAAACTTTTAATTTGAAAAAGCATATTTCCTTTCTGTCAGAAGCAGATGTACATTGTTTAGCAATTCGTCTTTGAATGACTGTGATGCCGCCCGGGTACGGTTGGCGGACTCGCTCTTGCGCAGTTCTTTCTCAAATGCCTCACTTTGTTGCTTTACAATCTCCATGAGCTCACGCTGCTTATCAGGAATCAATACTCCGGGTGATTGGGCCGCAGCTATCTGATTTCTTATTTCAACGATCTTTTCCGGGCCACTATGTTCTTCTTTCGAAGGTGCCGTTGTCTCCCGAACGTCAGGGGCAGATGAATGAACATCCTCCTGTACTTCAGGTGTATCATGAACGGCAAATCCCTGAATGGATCCAATAGATTCACCGATTTGTTTCATTGATTCGATCATAAACTTCTCATGCAATTCACGAATCAGCCTTTTGTTTTCTTTGTCAGTCATGAGCGTAATTGTCTATAAATCAAAAAACAGGGCAGTCAAAATGGGCGATCAATCCAAAGACGTAAAGCGACCGAAGATTTGTGGATTTAGGACGAATTGTGAGTTCATCGGTCACAAGCCATTACGGTTTAAGCCACAATAATATTGCCATGAATGTGGCCTTGCTAGAATCTCCATAATAACAATGCAAATACACTCTCCCGCGTGGAATTATGGCAACGCCCGAAAAATCTTCTTGTTTATTCTACACTTCACTCCGGGTCATTGGGCGCATCCATTATCAAAATCCACCATCACGTTTATGGCATAGTATTTATAGTTAATAAAAGCGTTAGTCTCTGAAGGAGTGGTTTGATGCAAAATCCAAATCTCAGGATAAACGATCCAGCATTGAATCTGAGAAAAATCCTAACAACTTGATCTGGACAATGCCAGCGAAAGGAAAGGGGATTAACTAGGGAACTGTTTTTGAGTAAAATCAAAACAGCTCCTGCTATTCATAAGCTATTGAGATCACGTAATTTAAAACAGGATAGGATTCTCAACGATAACAGTAATTATAATGCGCCAACGACCTTTATAGCCACTTTTAGTTGGCATCATTATTTACTTAAAATCATATGATTAATAATTGTTCGGGTTGATTGTAACCGTAACCCAATGCAATCCCCCGAGGGTGACAGGAATGCTGGATGCTTCCTTACCACGCCTGAAATAAACCGGCCCTTGAGGTAAGTTAAGACTACGAAAAATTAGGGCGTATGAAAAATTTAATTTGTTATACATCAACATTACTCGTTATGCTTGTTGCCGCATCATTTGCCGCTCCAAGGGTTGGAGATAAAGACACTGAGTTCAGCGTAAATGTTTTAAAAAACGCTGATGCCGAAGAAAGTATCGATAGCACCTATTATGGAAATTACCGTATAACGGACGACCATCATCTCGGCATTGACCGCTTCATCACCGATGACGGCAAGAATGCAATGTTGGTCTCCGATTATTCCACTGGCGTTGTCAGACGTCTATTCGCGGTCGCGGATAGCCGCTTCGTGATGGGCCCCGGATTCAATACCGAAGCTCCTGCGGAGCTCACGCTGACCTTCGTTAAAGATAAGCAAGGAGAATTGAAGGGTGTTTCGCTACGCAATGCTCAAGGCGTTGAGCAGTTTGCGCAACGGGTTCCGCTACGCGAAGAGCGCGTGTCGTTCCTGAATGCCGATGCGAAGCTGGATGGAACCCTGCTCATACCGTCAACGAAAGGCCCTCACCCGGCAATTGTACTGCTGCATGGGTCGGGGCCGCTCACACGCTATTCGTTTGGACCGTACCCGCATTTTTTCACCTCACTTGGATTCGCAGTGCTGATCTACGACAAGCGAGGCGCTGGCAGTTCCACCGGAAGTCGCATGGACGCGTCTACCGGTGCCGCGATGAAGAACTCGCTCTATCCAGACGAACTCGCTGACGATGCGCTTGCCGCAATGCGCACCCTCCTGCAACGGAAGGACATTGATCATGATAAAATTGGCTTCTGGGGATCGAGCGAAGGCGGAATGCTTGCAACGCAGGTGGCATCTCGTTCCCCGCAGGTGGCTTTTGTAATCAACTCCTCGGGTTTCATGGAGCCATTGTGGCAAATATTACGCTACCAGGCCGAGGCAATCC